>NZ_FNFO01000015.1 GCF_900100765.1 Catalinimonas alkaloidigena
CCTTCCCGCTCCATCATCTCCAAAGCCAGCTCGGCCGCCGTCTGGGCAGCCCCGCTCAGGCGGGGCACGTAGTACTTGATCACCCGTCCGATGTTAAACAGGGAAGCCTCCACCAGGGCGCGAGCCAGAAACAAGCGCCAGGGTCCGCGGAGGTAATGCCGTACCTGCTCGACGCGCAGCCGCCCCGAGAGCTGCGATTCTCGAGGATAGAGTGCCGCCGTGAAATGGCCGTAGTAGTCGTAGAAGAAGGCCGGAATGCCGTGCTGTCCCAGGAAAGTGACCAGCTTGGAATTGAGGTCGATCTCGCCGAACAGGTAAAGGCTTTCTACCGCTTCTACCGGGAAGGGCACCCGATCGGTGGGATGGTCCGGTGGACAGGAGGGCAGGCCTTCGTCCTCAGGGGCATCGTCGGGAGCGCGCGCTCCGGAGGCTCGCTCCAGGGCCAGCGTGTTGTGCCGGCGTTTGAGGCGTCCGCTGGAAAACAGATAGTAAGGTCGTTTCATCGCGTCAAAGGTCTAACGTCTCAGGGCGCAGGAGACCATCGGTACCCCGGATCTCCGTCTCCCCGCTTTATGCATAGCACAAGTCTTCAAAGGCGCACTTCTGACAGAAGCGCCGGCGCGTCAGGCGGGCCGGGGGCGTGTGCTGCTGGGTCAAGAGCTGAAGTTCCCGTGTCCAGGTGGCCAGTTGCCCTTCCTGCGCGGCAGTGAGCGTGACCGGTTCGGTGCGGCGCAGCAGGGGATAGTCCAACTGGCCGGTGAAGGCCGCGCCGTCGGCGCGGGTCACCCCGTTGAGGCGTAGGAGCCAGAGGTAAAAGCGCACCTGCCACCGGTGAGCCTCCTCACAGGAGCGTCCCTTTTTGGTTTCGTGCAACACCCCCTGTCGCAGCTGCGCGCGGTCGAGCTTGCCCACCAGCAGGTGCCCGTCGGGCGTTTCCGCTTCCAGGTGCAGGTGTTTCTCGCTGCGGCTGTAGCTGGTCTGATCCAGCAATCGCCCCAGCGCCACGGTGTCGGACTCCTGTTCCATCCACAGGCCCCGCAACGAGAGCCAGGCTTTGCGGGGGCAGATCAGATAGTAGCCCAGCAGCATGCCCCCGATGCGGAGCGAAGAGGTAACGGTAGCGAACGAATTCATAAAGCTTCAAAGTCAAGAGAGACCGCGGGTGGTGATCACTTCTGTCTACGCATCGCCTCGATTTCCCTGACCACCGCTTTCCCAAACCGATCAGGTATCACCATGCGCAGGTGTGTTTCGGCTTGCGCCAGGACTTCTTCAACAGAGTTGGTATCCTCGTTGCCAACACATGCCCCCGGCATCTAGGGTCATTGTGAAGTAATCGACTGGACTATCCTCGTCCAGACCGAGTTGAATGTCGTCGTGGTTTACGCACCACCAGGCCAGGTAGGGATGTGGGTCGGAGAAGGTCATACCTCATATTCAAAGGCCTTCAATTGTTCCGTTAGATCATGTTCAGCGTTTGCCAGTGCCTCTGCCGAACCCATCACACCGGGTACGTAGCCTTTGGCAGAGAGCGCTATATACAGCTCCGCACCACGTACTTTTTCAAGTACTGGGTCTGCTTTCTTCCCCTCTTCCCGTAGATCGGCACGGATGGCCGCCGCCAGTAAGTTTGCGTTGTCCGAGATGGCTATGGCCAACGTCGGTTGCGGACTGTAGGTACGGCTCTGGTTGCTGGTGATGCGCCAGTTGATCAACGCGTGTGCCAAGGCGGGAATGATCTCTTCACGACGGTCCGCTGGGCACACCAAAAATTCACCCTTCTCGATCCAACCTTCCTCACGTAATTCCGCCTCCTTCGCTTCCGTCAGTTCTGGATCGTGACGGTTAGTCGACACTTTGAATAAACGCCGTAGATCAATAGCCACATCGTACACGAAGAGGCCTTCTGCGCGCGAGCCGACTTTATCGCTCGGAATCCAGTGACGTCGCGGAAGCGAACGGGTATTTGAGCGAAGAAACTCATTGACCGCTTCGTCGGAAAGCAGCTCACCCTCGGCGTTGCGCACCCTGACGGGGTTATGGCTGGGGTTTTCGCTGCGATCAAACGTCAAACTCTCTTCACTGGTCCGAGCCAGCGTAGGATGCAGAGGGCGCATGGCCGAGATAGAAAGCGGGCTGCGTCTTTTGAGAGTAAGTTCGGAGGACTGAGCCCGCATCCACCCACCGATTAACTGATCGGCATGAAGGGGATCGCAAGGACTCCACGGTTCCTTCTGAGCAAGGCTATCCTTGCCATCTTTCCCACTGGTGATTTGATAATTAAACGTAATGGGCGCCCGCTTTTCATCTTCCATTGTTTCCACCATTGCATCGAGGATGGATCGTTTGACCTGTTGACCGCTCGAATAGGGGAGACGATTGTTGAAAATAGGATCCCAATAAGTCTTCTGACCGTTCTCGACAGAAAACACCGTGTGGTCCATTTGGCGTAAGCCACGGAGATACAGATATGGTTTCATCAAAAATTACATTAAGGGTGATAAGTTATTTTGAAACGTAGACGAACTTAAAGCGTAACAGCGTGAGAAAAAGAGGTACGTTACTCTCCGGCATCGTAACCACCTCATGGACGAGGCGATTGAATAGCTCCTTATGGGTACCGTCTTCTTCCTCTAGGATGGGGGTGAGCGCTTCGACAAACTGCCTGCGGCCATTGGCCTTCAAAGCTTCTTCGACCATTGTTTTGTGCGTTTGTTTACCCCGTTTGGCTTGTTGGGTAAATTGGTGAAGTGCTTCTGCGGTTTGTTCCGTTTGTTTGAGTAAGTCTTCGTTGTTGTTCAGCATGGCGATGATCCAGGTTATGTAGATGTCGTGGGTGATCTGATCTGACTCCTTTTTAGGATGTTTTGGCAAAGTGATTCCGTTAAAACGGCTGGGCATGTGCTTGCGTAAGTCTTTCGGCTCAATAGCCCGTAGCCCGATCGCACCTTGCTGGCAAGCGGTGGTGAAGCCCAATTCTGTGTCATACAGGCGCTTTAAACTCCTCCGGTCACGGCCCTGGTGCGCTCCGAACAGCCGTTCGTAGAGCAGGGGCAACCGTCCTACTTCCGGGAGCTTGAGTGGGATGAAGCCCACCGTCGTATTCGTCTGGCCAAAAGAGTAGACATAGCTGATCAGGTCGCGGGCATCTGGCAAACTGGTCAGCGCGAATACCACCCGAATCCAGGGCGGTGTGCTATAGGCGTGCTTACCGTCTTTGGCGACTGGCTCACCCGACGCACCGAGAGGAAAATCGCGCAACGGATCAGTTTCATCAAACTCCTCGTCAAAGCGGTGAATTAGCCACCACCCGTTCCAGGTATCGATCTGGTAGGGCTTCAGGGTCGGTAGCGCCTCCATCTTACTTCGGTATTGCTTCCACCCTTCCAATAAAGCCAGCAATACCGCGTCGTGGTCAATCAGCATTGACATGCCCCCCTTTACTCCTACCCCGGCCGCTGCACCCATCCAGGTCAAATAGATCTCGTCGGCGTCAACCGGGATACATACGCTCGTGATTTGGCTTGACGTAGCCGCTTCCACCCCCCGGGCTGAGCCCCCTAGGTACAGATGTCCTTGGGGTTCATCGAGCCTTGCTACGTCTGTATGAAAGAGCAAGAGTGCCTCCCGACGTACCTCCTCCGTCAGCGGTCGCTTTTTCTGCTGCTTAGCAGCTTGGTCAAATTTTGAGTTATTCGCCAACATGAGGTACCGCTCGTGGTTGAAGACCAGCGGAAAGAACACGTCGTCAAAAAACTGACGCGGCGTCAGGGGTGGTCCTTCGCGGCGATGTTCGTTGTAAAGGGTCAGCAGGCGGCGGCCGATGTGTGCGGTGTACATGGTTTAAATAAATCGAGTGTCAAAAGCGGATTGATTTGTCGGCATGGCCGGTACTACCAATCCGAGCAGCAGCCCCCCCGGATGGTACCAGTCGTCGGGAATCACGTAGGGATAGGAACCATATTCCAGTGGTGCCCCGCCCGTACGGAGTGCGTAGCGCAACCGGTGCGACACCGGAATTTCCAATTCTACACGGGCATCCCACGGCCCTCGCCGGTAGGCTGCCACGTCCGATTGCCGCACGCAGGTAGCGGAGTCAATGTCAAGGGCTTCGAGCAGAACTGATTTTTGATGGTGTTGCAGGGTACGGATGCGGTACGTTCCATCTTCTCGCATGATAAAATGCTGCGCCTGGTCAGGTACTTCAACCGTAGGATACACGCCATCGATAAGGAGCTGTACGTCGCGTTCAGCCAGTACCTTTCCCTCATCGGGTAGAGCCGCGTAACTGGCACGGACCACGTCCGGCTCATACGGTCGTAGTGCGCGGACGTCTTCCGGTGGGGCCACCACATGTACCGGTTTATACGTACCGATGGTTGCCTCGTTCCGAATGCGGTTCACCCGTCCGAAGCGCTGGATCAACGCGTCCAGTGGGGCAGCGGCGGTCACCATCCGGTCGTAGGATATGTCCAGACTCACTTCTACCACCTGGGTGGCACACACCACACACGGCCCGGCGGCGTGTTGCAACTCCTTCACCCGCGCTTCCAGGGCTCGGCGTTCCCCCCGCCGGAATCGACTGTGAATTAGCAGCACCTCTGCCTTTGGCAGGTGCTGCGTTGCCCAGCGGTAGTTTTCTTGCGCGTCCTTCACGCGGTTCGATACCCAAAGTACGTGCTCGCCCGCGTCGACCGCTCGTCGAAGTACTTCGTGCACCGTCGTCTCGTCGGCCACTTTGTGTACCTGGTGCCGGTCAAACGTATCGAGCACAGCAGGGGGCAATCGTACGATGTCTACTTGGTCTGATCCACCCAGTACCTCCACCAGCGTATCCGCCAGCACGGTGGGAATGGTAGCCGACCCGATGTGCACCCGACAGTCCAACCGTACCAGGGTACGTACCATCTGCACCACCATAGCCCGCGCCTGCCCGTCGTACGTATGGATTTCATCCAGAATCACGTCCTGCCCTTGCAAATCCAGCATGATGGCTTCGTATTTCGGCGTCCCGAAGACAATCCCCGCCAATTGATGAGGTGTCATTACCTTGATGCCCGCACCCGGATGCATTTGAAGCTCCACATCTTCGTCGGCTTCGTCAGCCAGTTCCAGCCGCGAGGCGGCATGCAGACGGCGCACGTCGGCATCCGGTACATCCTCCGCCAGCCGTTGGTACATGGCGTTGATCGACGCCTGAAACGGCAACGTGTAGAAAATCCTGCCCCGACAGCGCCGTATCAAAAAGTCCGTTTTCCCCGCCCCCGTCGGAGCAATCACCAGTGTATGTGTAGCCGGGTCATCCACAGGCTGCTCGGAAAGCGGATACAGCTTGGCCTTCGGACCTTGGGCGCGTTGCTCGAACGTGCTTAGGTCGGGGGGGTGGTAAAGAGCGGTTCTTTTCGTGATCGTCTCATGTAGATAAGCGGATCCGAAATGATCGGCACTCATCAGCAACCCTTTCCAGGGCGACCAGCCGTCGACCATGCGACGCACGCGATCATACACCCTCTGAAAGCACTCGGCAACTTCCTCGTAAGCGAGGGTACGAACCGCCACGCCAAATTTTGCAGCGACATGGGCTGCCACGGGTGACCATTGCGGCCAAGCTTCGAAGTGACGCTCAAAGACCTCGTCCACTCCGTTTTCCTTGACCAGGTCAAGGAGGCCCCGCTGGGAACGATCGTTGCGAATCGACTTATGGTGAGCCACCACCATCTGAATCAGCACTTCACGCTCGGCGAGTGGAAAGAGCGGTAAGAATAATAAGGAAGAGAGTTCGTGACGGTGGTAGTGGTTGCGCCCAAAGCTTCGGTGTCGTAATTCTTCCTCAATGGCGTCGGCGGCGGGTAGCTGCTTCAACTTCATATCGCGCTCCTGGGCTGACTCTTTTTCAAGCAACATGGCTTGAAACGCCGGGTGTCCTTTTCCCAGATCATGCAATACCGCCCCTAGCCGCGCCACGCGCACGTCCAGGCCGTAAGCGGGTGCCATTACCTCGATGGCTTCCACCACGTGTCGGGTGTGCTCTTCCAATAACAGGCCCCCTTGTTTCGGACTTTTCGCCAGCAAGATCATAGCTCGTAGGAAATGACTTCGGTGGGATTGCCGGTGATCGTCAGGGTACCGTACATGGGTGCGTCGCCCTCAAAGCGGTTGTAGCCGACCATGAACGACCCCGGCTGCTCCCGTCCAAAGCGCAGTTCAAATCCATCGACTTGGTCGTAGGCTTCCCGTGTCATCTCACCCACCATCGTTGGCAACAGCACATCTTCATTTCGGCACAAACACACGTGTTGCTCCGCGGCCCACAGGGCCTCCGCTTCCGTCCCGAAGGCTAAATACAGGGTTGGGTTTAGCATCACACCTCGGTAAAGGATCGACTGTTCACGTGACATCTGCTTTCGTGTCTTGCGCCACCCGGCCGACTGGATCTGCTCCATCTGTCGACTGAACCCTTGATGCGCCAATCGGTGACGCAGCACGGCCGTAACTTCTAGTTTCTGCCGTAGCCCCTCTACGATGCTGGGTGTCAAAAACTGTTGGCTGTAGGTCTCCCCGTCGCGCACCGCCGTCCAGGGCTTTATGAACCCAAACGGACCGGAGTAGCGCACCACATAGTATTCTTCTTGCATAGTTTTGTAAGTAGCGATTAACACACGGCCCCGAATCCGCTGCCTGTCAGCTCCCCAATGCCTACCGTCCAGGCAAACTGGAGCGCTTCTGACGTGCCCTCCACAATGACGGGACATTCACTACCCCGGTGCTGAATCTTCTTGATCGTAATTGTGCGCGTGCGTGCGTCCGGGTATTCACGGTCAAAAGCGACCCTTACCTTCAGATGATCACCGGTCAGACCGGCAACTTCCAGTTTACGGCGCAAGAGTTGCGTCAGCGCCTCATCTACTTCGGGTTGATCCCAAAGAAGGTATTGACGAGAACCATCTTCTCTTCGACGGCGAATCACGATAGAAGAGCGATCAGTATAGAATCGCACTGAGTTGCTTAGTTCAGGAATGTCAATGAGCTGTACCTCATTGACATTCATGCCATAGGCCACCGTGGGTGATTGCATTACTCCATTCAGCGCCGTTTTCGCAATCTGTGGGTCAAAAAAAGATAGATTCCATACCGATCCATGGGGAAAGTGAAGCTGGTCTTTACGCCTTTTTGCGTTGTGCAGCCAGCCGAAACTGTACAGGCTCAGACCATCGTGCAGGTCGTTGGGACCTAACCATTTGTGCAGAGCTCCGGTGAGATGGTGCAGGTGATTGAAGGGAACGGGCTCTGTATTGGGTGTTAAGTGAAGTTGTAAGCGCATAGTGTAAGGCGTTTCGGTGAGCAAGTAAAGCAGGCAGACTGCCAAAATGCGGGAGTCTGCGGTCTAAGAGGTTTATTTTTTAGGAGTAAAGGGTTGATATCGTGTCAAAGCGGCTTCCAATCGCTCGGCCATCCGCTGCCGAAGTGCTTGGGGAGCCAGCACTTCCACGTACTCGGCATAGCCCAAGAGCTCGCGCTCTAGCTCGGGATTGAGGACCAGGTCCAGTTCTACGGTCAGCCCCGCCTCGTCATCGGCTAGTACACGTTGGGTGGCATGGAGCGGTAAGGTTTTTAGGTAGGGAACCATCGGAGTGGCAAACCGCAACACGACCCGTTCGATGTGTTGGTCTGCGCCGAAGTGTACGCCCAGCGCATAGGCCTTCTGGGCTCGGTAGTCCGCCCGCCGATCCTGGGTAAAGGTCTCCTCGGTCAGCTGAGGGTCGCGCATGCGCTCCACGCCAAACGTCTTGAGCTTCTGGTCTTTGGGCGACCAGGCCACCAGGTACCAGCGGTTGCGGTCTTCCAGCAGCAGGCAAGGCTCTACGTAGCGTTCCGTGATGTCCTGCTGTTGGAAGGGTTGATAGGCGAAGCGGAGGCAGCGCTGTTCGCGCAATGCCCGCCAGAGAAGGGGCAGGTGTTCGGCCCCCTGCAGCTCACTATGTTGCTCAAATTGTAAGTAGTGCGCGACTTGCCGCACGTTTCCCTGCAGAAAGAAGGAAAGACGTTCCCAGCGTTCGAGCAGCTCCAGAAACTGGTGGAAATCGCCGACATCCTCGTCGGGGGGACGGTAGAGGTAGTACCCTTGATGAGGTTTGCTGAAGCGCACTTGGAGGCCAAACTCTTCTTTGAGTTCTTTCTTGTCCCGCTCGAAGGTGGTCTCGGAGACCTCCAGACCCGCTTGCTGTAAGTGGTCGAACAAGCGCGCTTTGTCCGGATACGTATAGGGTGGGCTCGTCAAACGAAAAAGTAGCACGAGCCGACGCATTTGAGTCGGTTGCTTCATGGGTGTTGGGCCCGCCTTTGCAGGGAGTCGTTTTACGCTCGTCGTGTAAAACCCCCTCCTTGTAGAGGTACCACCGCTCAATATAGAGCATCCGTGAGATTCTATCAAAGAAATTCAGAAATTGATCGTATCGGAAGATCTCTTGAAGCATACGCCATCGGATGAAGCGGCTGAGCAGGCAGTCACCTCTGGATTTTCTCTTTGCGTCTCGCGCTCTGGTCGTCATCCCTGGGCGAGGTCTTAGAGCGTTTGGCCGCCTTACCTGTTTGTCTGAGCGACAGCTGCGGTATTGTCTTCGCTTTGCGGAAGTCGTAGCGGATCCGGAGATTCTGCACACACTGTGTGCAGAATTGAGCTGGGGGCGGGTCTCGCCAGGCCGGCCCCCGCGTCGCATTTACGAATACTCATTCAGATAGATGACCCGCTCAAACGCGACTTTTATACAGAATTGAGCCGTCTGGAGTGTTGGAGTGTGCGGACGCTGCAGGAACGCATCAACTCCATGCTTTATGAGCGTTCGGCGCTCTCTCACAAACCGGAGGAGACGACTCGTCACGATCAGGCGCAGCTACGTCAGCAGCAACGGGTGCAACCGGACCTGCTGCTCAAAGATCGCCGGGGCAACCCTGCTGGGCTACGCGGTGGATTAGGGTGCAACCGGACCTGCTGCTCAAAGATCCCCATGTACTTGATTTTCTAGGGCTATCGGACCGCTATCTGGAAATGGACTTCCTAGCTTTCAACGGCATCAGGCTTCAGACTCTGGTACAGGATGTTCATCACCGTCAGGTCGATGGGGGGATTGGCGTTGGTGGCGTAGATCGTTTGCAACGAATCCAGGCGGCGGTTGAGCGTACTGAGGTGGACCATTTTGCTTTGCGGGTTGATCACCGAGCTAAGTAAGGTGCCATAGAGGCGGTGCCAGGCGTCGGCGTCCATGTAGGAAGTGGCGTCCAAGCGTTGCCCGTCGAACGGAGCGGGATCCGTCAGGTCCAGACCAAAGTCGGTGAGAATGCCTGTCGAGAGGGGTGCCTGGTTGAGGGCACCGAATACCTGATTCATTTGGTCAGAGTAAGGCGTGGTTTGTGCACCGACCGCCTGGCTAAAAAACAAGGCGATGCCTAAGGCGGTCGTGAGCGTGAGGACGCTCGACCGTCGTCGAGAGAAGAAAAGCATATAGAGGGAGTTAGAAGGTTGCGAAGATTAGTGGATGAGAGGTGCATCGAAACGGCCCTCAGTGACACGTACCGTATCGCCCTCAGCATTGGTCATGGTGAAAGCAAACGTGCCGCTCACCACGCCTGCGGCTGGCTCATAGCGCGACAGGGTCACGTAACCACTCACCGGATCAGAAGATTTAAAATCTTTTTCATTCATGCTTAAAAGCACTTGATTCTGGGCCGACTGATTGTAGAGTGGATAAGTCAGTCCTGTCCCGAGGCTGTCCCACAACCAAAATGATACAAGGCTTCCTACGTCTTTTGAAAAGTAGGCTTGTATCGAGAGGGTACCCTCTTTGGAAGGTTCCGCCCAGCACCCAGAAGCGTTTTGTCCGCGGGGTGGACCTACGGTATAAGCAGCGTACCCATCTATAAGACAACCGGCGTTCCAATTGCCTTCCTGCGTTGGGGGCGGCAGTTTACTGAGCGGATCCTCGTCAGGGTCGTGTTTCCGGAACAACTCGCAACCACTCAGCAGGAGCAGGCTGATCAGTAGGGTAGTGGGTAAGCAGCGATGAGGCATGAATTACTGTGAAGAAGAGTAAGTCGAAAAATAGTTGTTTATTGAGCACAAGTACTATATTCCGTCAACATGTCACAATAGCCCATCTAAAAATTTATGCTATTCATCTATATATAGGGAAGGCAATATAGGGTTAGCAATGCACCGGCTCCTTTATTACCAAATGTGCAGAATCATGCTTTTGCTCTCTCTCCGTGCAGCCCCAAACTAGGTGATGATCATTTCCAATGGCCGAAAGGAGCGAGGGACCGCCCCTATTAGGTAAGCCGGTAAAAGTGAACGCCCAAGATACATTACAAAGCAATCCTTTCTGTGCAGCGATCCGCCTTTGCCAGGCGTTTTGTGGGCTAGTAGTCGACGAACGGTCCTTTCATGAATTTATTTTAAAGGAAGATCGGGTAGCGGAGTACAAGAGTAAAGAAATCTATTGTTAAGTAATGAATGGTTATGTTGAATGAAGTTATAGGTCTCTAGATAAATATTTACGGTACGTCATCGTAAGGAGAATTAATGTTGAAAGAAGATTTGGGTGATCACTGCTCGGAGAAACGTTTTATTTGAAACGCATTCGGTGCTTCTTTGTGGTTGACAACTCTTTTAGCTACTATCGTTTTGACTTTTATGGTCTTTCGGTTTTCCGCCACCCCGGATTTTGACTTTCTTGCGCAATTTGCCCTTCAACTCCAAGTCCCTGTAGCAAACGGCCAGCTGGTCATTCCTCCCTGGCTCGGTCAAGGCTATTTGCGAAAGTATCGCTTTGGGTCCGACTTCAAAGTGGTGTTTCATCACTACACTCTAAAGGAAGAGCTCACGATCCAACGCCAGGCCGCTGGGGACGGCAACGACCTGGTCACGATGTTTTTTTACCGCCATGAGCAACCGGTGGAGATCGCTTATAACCAGGACCCATCAGTGCGATTTTCACAACGGGATCATTCTGCTATCCAGGTCACGTCCAACGATCTTAGCTCGTCCATCCGCTTCCCGGCGCATCACACCATCCATTACGTCGTGGTCGGCGTGAGAGCCGCCAGGTTGAAGGCGCTATTAGCCGAAAGCACGCAACATCCGGTACTGGACACGATTACGCGCAGCGGTAGTTCGTTTCTCTACTACGAAAGGATGGATGCCGACACGAAGTGGCTCCTGAAAAAACTGGAGGAGATCGACATGAACGAGCCGCTCAGCGACTTCTACCTACAGGTTAAGGTGCAGGAATTGCTTTACCTGCTCTTCCGTACATTGGCGTTGCGGGGACATCGCACGTACCAATCCCTCAGTAGCGCGGATGTGGAGCGGTTGCTACAGGTACGCGATGCGCTGCTGCGTGAGTTGAGTGTGCCCCCCGTCCTGCGCGAACTGGCGCAAACGGCCGCTATGAGCGAAACTAAGCTCAAGCGACTCTTCAAGCAAACGTTCGGTACGACGATCTACTCGTATTACCAGCGGGCCCGTATGGAAGAAGCGGCGTTTCTGTTGAAACAGGCCCATTATTCGGTCGCCGAGACGGGCCATGCCTTGGGGTTCACGAACCTGAGCCACTTCAGCCGACTGTTCAAGCAACACTACGGAGTCAATCCCAAACGGTATTCTACCTCGTAAACGGGGCCTAGCCCAGGTAATCCGGAGGAAATACCTGTTGCCCGTACTTCGCCGCTGCGGCCTGCAGTCGTTGGATCTCTTTTTTATCGGGGTGGACGGGGGGAAGAAATTCGCCGAAGGCGATCGGCTGTCCGACTTCTTCGAAGAATTGCTCCAGACCGGCCGGCACGACGGTACAAAGCAGATGAGCGACCCGCTCGGTTTTGTTTTTGAAACCGTGGACCACGCCCCCTTTCAGAATGGTAACGAATGATCCTGGTGTGGCTACATAGGTGCCGTATTCGGATTTGACTTCGATCTCTCCTTCGATCACGTAAAACGTTTCTTCAAACGCGGCGTGGGCGTGGGGACCGGGTCCTCCCCCGGGTGGGATAAGCATGTCAATGGTCGCAAATGCGCCGCCGGTGTCTTTTCCGCCGACCAGGACGCGGTAGGTGTCGCCGACCAGAGAAAGGCTGGTGCCTTCGTTGGGTCCTACGGTGAGGGGGGCTTTTTTCGGGGTGTCCATGTTGTGGGAAATGGTGTGGCACCAAGGTTAGCACGATTCTCCGAAAGCGCCTATTCGGATCAGACCGAAAATCAGTCTGATCCGACAGCGTGGGTTTCGCCGTCGCTTCGGACTGATTTTCGGTCGCATCGGGCTAGTTCAGCACTGTTGCCCGCAGTAGGTTTGTCGTCCGAGGATGCCGTCTAGAACGGTAACGAAAGGCGACGGACCCGGCAGCGCAGGAGGTGCCGAACTCCCACTCGCCCTTTTTCACGGCGGTGTTCCAACGACTTTCTCTGCGTAAACTGGGTACCATTCGTCCGGTGAATACCTACCAATGCATGAAACAACCGCTTAGCAATCCCTTCATTCTGGCGCTGAAAGCCTACAATCTTTCCGTGGAGATTCACCACCATGCCGCCTACCAGATCGTGATGTCCGGCGATCATCCCTTCACTTCTGCCATCGATGGCACGTTGTATGAGCACCTTCACGGCTTTTTGATCAAGCCCCAGGTCACCCACTTTTGCCAGGCGGAGAAAGGGACGCTGAGTGTACTCAACATCGAGCCGTACTCGCAGGTGGGACGGGAACTGGCTCGTCGCTTTGCTCCCGATCAGGACCACGTCGTGTTTGCCGAGCAAGCCGAGCTGTGTGCCTTTTTCCAGGGGGAGGATCCGGCCCGTTTCGATCCCTATGCCCTCATGGAGCGATTGGTGGCCCCCCTGCCGGACACGCCCTACGACGAACGGGTGGCCACCATCGTAGCCTACATCAAGGCGCATTACGCGCAGGCGCACCTCACGCCCCAGACCTTTGCCGAACTCGTCTTTCTCTCCCCCTCGCGGTTGGCCGCCCTTTTTAAACAGCAGACGGGCAGTAGCTTGTCTCGGTACCTGTTGTGGACCCGGTTGCGACAGGCCATCTACCTGACGCTGAGCGACAAAGACCAAAGTTTGACAGAAATCGCCTACGACACGGGGTTCTACGACCTGCCGCAACTCAACAAGTACATGTACGAACTGTTCGGCATGCCTCCCAAGGCCTTGAAGCACAACAGTGATCTGATACAAGTTTTCTAGCCCGGGGGCTGCCACCTTTGTGCTGTCCATGAAACAAAACAACAGCGCCATGAAAGCAATCACCTATTCCCGGTTTGGAGACCTGAATGTTCTGCAAACGGTGGACGAACCCCAACCGGTCGCTCAGGCCGATCAGGTTCTCGTCCACGTAAAAGCCGTGTCCCTCAACCCCCTGGACTGGAAAATCAGAAAAGGGGAGATGAGGCTGATGTCCGGCTCTACCTTTCCCAAGCATACCGGTACCGATTTCGCCGGCATTGTGGAACGTGTCGGCTCCTCCGTTACGCACGTGGAGCCAGGAGACGAGGTGTTCGGCGTGGTGAAAAACGGCATGAAAGAAGGCGCTCTAGCCGAATACGTGGCCGTGGCTGCCAGCCACGTGTGGAAAAAGCCTACCTCCCTCGAGTATGCTCAGGCGGCCTCTATTCCTACCGTCGGCGCCGCCGCGGTGGCGGCCCTGGAGAAAATGGGACCCCTCCAGGCGGGCACTCAGGTACTGGTCAACGGGGCCACCGGTGGCTTCGGGATGTTTTTGCTGCAATTGCTGAGCAACACCGACGCCACCATCACCGCCGTGACCAGCACCAACGCCCTGGAACTGGCCAACGCCTGGGGGGCCGATCGCGTGATCGATTACAAAAAGGAAAACGTGCTTTCCCAGCAAGCGACGTACGACGTGGTGATCGATTTGTCAGGAAAAATGGGATATAGAAACGCGAAGCGGATCCTGAAACGCCGTGCCCGGTTTATCAATGTGATCCCACAACCCGCAGATATCCTGGCTTCGTGGGTGAACAATTGGTTTACCGGTAAAAAACACCTCGTCCTGCTCTCCGGTCCCTCTTCCGAAAACATGAACCGGTTAATCAAGGCGATCGACGACGGACTTCAGGTAGAAGTCAGCAAGACCTTTCCGTTTGCACAAGCCAAAGAAGCGTACCAGTACGCTGAGCGGGGCGGCTACGTAGGCAAAGTGGCGGTCACGGTCGCGTAAGTCAGCAGATAGGGGGCGCTTGAATCGCCATCCGTCGGACCTAATGTAAACGAAGTTGGTTTCAAGAAAATTTCTCCGGCGAGCCTCTCTCAAACTGAAAAGGAACAGATGCTTTGAGAAGCGTAAACCTACCTTAAAAAGTCACTAAAGAAGGTAGGAAGACGCTCTCTCTAAAACAGGGATTTGATACAAGTTTAGCGCGACCTGTTCGCCCACCTTTGCCTCATCATCACACAGAACCAAATCCTAAAAAGATGAAAAAGAAAATCGTTGTACTCGGCGCCACCGGAACGGTGGGCAGTAAAGTCGCAGAAATCCTTTTGAACGAAGGCCATCAGGTGACCCTGATGGCACGCCACACCGATAAGCTGGAAAAATACCGTGGGCAGGAGGCTACGATCCTCGCCGGTGACATCCTGGATGCGCAAACCCTAACCAAGGCGTTCCAAAAAGCTGACAGTGCCTTTGTGTTGTTGCCCGACAACGTACAAGCGGAAAACACCCGCGCGTACCAGCGGCACGTCACCAGCGTACTCATCGAAGCCATTGAAGCGTCGGGCATCCGCTACCTAGTCAACATGAGCAGCCTCGGTTCGCACATGCACGAGGGCAATGGCATCATGGCCGGAACCGGTGAGCAAGAAGTCCGACTCAACCAACTGGAACACGTCAATGTGCTGCACATCCGCTCGGCCTATTTCATGGAAAACTTTTTGCGAACCATGGGCCTGGTGAAGAACCGGGGGATCAACGGGACGCCGGCGGTAGGCGACCACGCCATTCCCATGGTCGCTACCTGGGACGTGGCCCGCGTGATTGCCGGGCATCTGGCTCGTCTCGACTTTACAGGCAAGCGGGTGGAAGCAGTGATGGGGCCTCGGGACTATACTTATCAGGAATTCACCAGCCTGATCGGAAAGGCCATCGGCCAGCCGGAACTGCCCTACGTCCAGGTTCCGGTGGCGCAGGCAAAGGAAGTGTTTCTGAGCAACGGATTTTCCGAAGATTTTGTCGACAACCTGATCGAAATGGGCACTGCGGTCGAAACTGGGTTCATGAACTACCAGCAGCGAGAAACGTCGACCGTCACGCCCACTCCTGCCGAAGCGTTTATCCAGGAGGTGTACGTCCCTATTTACAACAAACTGTAGCCCACACAAAAAAAACTTAGCCTTTCTCCTTAAACATCGGTTCGGAAGCAAGCAACGCGAGAAGCAGACTAACCCACAGAGCGCAGTGATGACCTGTCATCCCCGTGGGTGAAGATCCGCTTCCCCGTTTTGGGTGAAATCGCTTTGCCCATCCCCAAACCTCTCACCTCAAATCACGAAAAAAAAATGAAACTGTTAGAGCCCATTCAACTCAGCAATTTATCGCTCAACAATCGCATGGTCATGTCCGCGATGACCCGCAGCCGCGCCGACACTAACGGGGTCGTGGGCGAGCTGACGGTACTATACTACACGCAACGTGTCAGTGCCGGATTGATCATCACCGAAGCGATTAACATCAGTCCGCAGGCCATCGGCAGTCCCCTGACGCCTGGCCTCTACACGTCCGCGCAAATGGACGCCTGGAAAAAGGTGACGGACGCCGTGCACGCAAAGGGTGGGCGCATCGTCACGCAACTTTGGCACACCGGACGAGCCGGCCATTCGATCGATCGGCAGGGCGAGCGGCCCGTAGCCCCCTCCGCTGTGGCCATCACCGGCATGCAGCACTTTACCTCGCAGGGATTGAAAGACTATGAAACCCCGCGGGCGCTCACCGTGGCAGAAATCCACCAGATTGTCCATGACTACGGTCAGGCGGCAAAGAATGCCCTGGCGGCCGGCTTTGACGGGGTGGAGCTGCATGCCGCGAACGGCTACCTGTCCAATCAGTTTCTGGCCGAGAGTGCCAACCGTAGAACCGACGCCTACGGCGGCAGCATTCCGAACAAAGCCCGTTTTGTGCTGGACGTGATGGCGGAACTCATCGGTGCGGTGGGTGGGGAACGGGTGGGCATCAAGCTGTCGCCTTTTCATTCCTACGAAGACATCGTGCTGGACGATCCGGTGGCGACCTACACCTACCTAATCGAGGAACTCAACCACCTGGATGTTGCCGATGTCGAATTCATGAAACGCAGCCCTGCCTTTCCGGCGGTGCCGCACTACCCAGATGCGGACGAGATCGAGTTGTTTGGTCCGTTGGCCGCCCCAACGGTGATTGCTAACATGGGGTACGGGAGGGCCTCCGGTGAAGCAGAAGTACAGAAAGGCATTGCGCAGTTGATCTCCTACAGTACTCTCTTCCTGGCCAAGCCGGATTTGCCGCTACGGTTCGCGCAAAGATGCCTTGCTCAATCAACCGGATCGCGCCAGCATGTTTGGCGGCGGAGCAAAGGGATACATCGACTATCCGGTGTTAGCAAACTAAAAAATCAGTCTGCTTGCAGGCCACGGCCAAAGACCGTTGCTCTTCGCCATAGCCAAACGATAACACACGATTCACGTAGCTGCGTATCCTTCATGGTGCTGCCGCACGAGAAGCGCTTGAGACTCGCCTGCATGCTTCCATTCAAAGTTGCTCTATGCCAGAGTTGAGCTATCGCTGGCGGAGAGCAACTTTGTGAAGGCCGAGTGCTCTAGGATTGCATAGGGATTGTGTAGTTGCCTCTATGTTTAAAAACTCGCAATTTATACGCAGTTCAACGCTTGATAAGGGGGTGAAATAGCTATTGGAGAGGTTACTAGCCGCCATAGGGAGCTTATTTCGTAGCTATGATCGATATACATTGGCAAGCACTGCTCCTGTCTACAACTGACTCAGTTCAAGGAGTTGCGATATCCCAGCGGCGTGACACTGGTTTTGGCTTTGAAAAGCTTGATGAACGATTGAGGATGTTCGAACCCTAAGTCGTAGGCGATTTCTGCGACGGTCAGGTCGGTGGACGTAAGCTTTTCCTTGGCCTTTTCGATCAGCTTAGCATGGATGTGCTGCTGGGTGTTCAACCCGGTCACATTGCGCAACATGTCGCTCAGGTAGCTGGACGAGAGGTGGAGCCGATCCGCGAAGTAACCAACGCTGGGCAAGCCCTTGTGCAGTGGGTCAGCCGAATGGAAATAGTCGGCCAGGTAACTTTCGAACTTCTCGACCACCGTATGGTTAACAACGTCACGGGTGATGAACTGCCGCTTGTAGTATCGATCGCTGTAGTGGAGTAATACCTCAATGTAGGAAACGATCAGGCCCTGACTGATGTCGTCGATGGGGGTCTGAAGTTCCTGTCGAATGTCGTAGAACAGACCCAGTATCTTTTGCTTCTCCTGATCAGACAGGTGTAGCGCTTCGTGGATATTGTACGCGAAGAAACCGAATTTCTTGATCGTTTTACTCACCGGATAGGCCCGAAGGAGATCGGGGTGGATAAACAGACTGCATCCTTGGCAGAGGTCATCTTCGTCGACCACGGACAGGGCCTGGTTAGGCGACACGAAAATCATTCCCCCTTCATCAAAATCATAGTAGCCCTGGCCGTAGCGTAGCTTGCCTTTCAGGTTCGTTTTGTACGAGATCATGTAGAAATTGGGGATCATGTACCGCACCTCCGACGCCGGGGAGATCTCGTCGTGGTTAATCAGATGCACCAGGGGATGTAGGGGAGGGGAAACCCCCAGTGCTTTGCTCAGCTCCGAAATAGAATGGAAGTGGTGGAGCGCCTGTTTTTGAATCGATTTGTCTATCATGTTCTTCTACTTTTTTGAGCACCACCGACGTATGCGCCGTCATGGAAGTGTGCGGATGGTGCCGGGATGTCTCTTCGTGTGAACCGAGGGAGGCTACACCCCAAACTGCGCCGCAACGCCCTGGCGGAAGGGTTCGGGACCTACCTTCAATCGCTGTGCATACGTGGCCACGGCATCGGGCCCCGCCAGGTAGCGCAGTTGGTCTTTGCCGTCGGTTGCCGCTTCGTACACCACCTCTGCAATCGTTTCCGGCGGCGAAAACTGCAAGGTACTTTCTCCGCTGCTGAAACCGCCCATTAGTTTTTCAAACAGCGGGGCGTAGGCGTCGTGCTGGGCGGCGTCCAGCGATCGCCCCATAAAATCGGTAGCGATGCCGCCCGGGGAGATGGTCTTGATCCTGATGCCGTGCAGGCCTAGCTCGAACGACATGCTTTCGCTCCAGCCCTCCAGCGCCCACTTGGTGGCGTGGTAGATCGACGAAAGCGGGAAGGTAACCAGCCCCCCGATGGAAGTGGTGTTTAGAATCAGGCCGCTTTGCTTCTCCCGCAGGTGCGGCAAAAATGCCTGCGTGACGAAGATTGCCCCCAGTACGTTGGTGTTGAATTGCCGGGTAATCTGGTCGTGGCTGAGTCCTTCCAAGGGACCAACCAGGCCGTACCCGGCGTTGTTAAAGACCACATCGACCGGGCTGATGGCCACCGCCGCCTCCACTGCCTTCTGGATCGCTTCTTCGTCGGTGACGTCCAGCGGCAGGAGGCTGACGTTTTCTAACGTACGGAGTTCGGTTTCGTGTTCCGGATGGCGCATGGTAGCGATGACGTGCCAGCCGCGGGCGGCAAACAGGTGGGCGGTTGAGTTGCCTAGGCCCGTCGAGGCGCCGGTGATGAATATCGTTTTCATGGTAAGCTGAATTTTGTTAAAAATGTATCACTGTGGTTCAGGCAAGCACCCTTACGCCTCCGTGGAGACAAAGAGTTGGTGCGTGAGCGACTGGTAGGTAGGCTCCGACGTGCTGCGGCGGGCTTGCAACAAGGGCTGGATATCGTCGGTCGGGGCGTAGCGGAGCTGGTCTTTGCCATCCGTAGCGGCCTCGTACATCGCTTCAACTACTTTCTCTACCGCATCCGGGTCCGAGGCTGCCGACATGCCGCCATAGATTTGCCCGATGTGTTGCATAAACGGCAGGTAGTCTTCAATCACCGCTACCCCCGCGCTTTCACCGCCGACCCGCGCCATAAAGCCCGTTTGAGGGGCACCACCGGGCTCAATAAGTTTGACACGAATTCCCAGCGAAGCCAGCTCGTAACGCAGCCCTTCGGAGAAGCCTTCCAACGCGAACTTCGAAGCACTGTAGAGCGATGCCATCGGAAAGCCAATGGCACCGGCACCGGAACTGATGTTGAGGATGGTGCCGGCCCGGCGGGCGCGGAAGTGGGGAAGAATGGCGCGGGTCACGTCCATGGCACCAAAGACGTTGACGTCAAATTGTGCCTGAATGGCCTCGCGAGACAGCCCCTCGAAAATGCCGAACTGGCCATAGCCCGCGTTGTTGATCACCACGTCGATGTGGCCGAAGCGCTCGATGCCGTCCGCGATGGCGTCGTCGATGGTGGTGAGATCCTGCACGTCGAGGGTGGTTACCCAGACGTTGGGAAGGGAGCGTAGGTCGCCCGCTTTGCTGGTGTCGCGCATGGTAGCGATGACATGCCAGCCTCGCTCGGCAAATAAACGTGCGGCGGTGGCACCAAAACCAGAGGAAGTACCGGTAAGTAAGACTGTGTTTTTCATGTTGATCTTGTGTTTGTGTTGATGCATAGTATGCTGTTCGATCAGCGAGGGGGCGCAACCCACTTGTTTCCTAGGGATACTGACCTGTTCCGCGAAGCGCTATTGCCTGTCAGGTGGGGCGGTGTAAGCGCATTTGCTGGAGATAGGTGCCTTTCTTTCCTTGCGATGATGCAAACTTATGTAGCGGTCCAGCGGGAAGATGAACCAAAACGGGCGGTGCATAAGTCAAAATGAGGATGTGCGATGGAGGCGAGGTTGCGGACGTACTCCCAGTGTGGAGCACCCAGTGTGGAACACTCTCGCTTGGTAGGAAGAGCCGGGTGTGCGTTCTTTGTTTATCTTTAATCCGAAACCCTACTCCTCCCGTAGCCGATGGACCTGGTAGTAAAAGACTTGCACGAGCTCTACGAAGCCATGGGGCTGGCCGTCGACTCTTTTGATGCCAATTCTGGATTCACGATTCACTTTTTGCAGGACACGTTCACGTCCCTTCCGTTCACCTCGGTGCCCTTTCGTCCCAACTACTTCAGCTTTCTCTTCGTTGGCGAAGCCTTTGGGAAATACACCATTGACGACCAGCAGTTCACGATCCAGCCGGGAACGGTCTACTTCACCAACCCGGGGAACTATCGCATCTTCGAGTGGCAACGGATTGTCGATACCTGCCTGATCACGTTTAACGAGTCGTACCTCAAAGAATATGTGCACGACGACGTGTACCGGGAGTTTCCTTATTTACTGACCGAAACGATCGAACCCCAGGTCCTCACGGCCGGGCAGTTTGCGGTGATAAGAAACCTGTACGGGGAGATTTATCGGGAATACCACGGCGAGTCACCCTACAAGCATCAGATTGTCGGGAGCTTGACCGTCGCCCTGCTCCTGAAAATCAAGGAGTTCTTTTTTCAGGATTATAACCCGATCTACGAAGGCAACCGCAGCTCGCAGATCGTGAAAACCTTTAAGCTGAACCTGGAACATCATGTCCGGGACCTGGTCAGCGGCAAGACCGACAAGCTGCTCCGTGTGCAGGATTTCGCCGATTTGCAAGCGCTGCATGCCACCTACCTGTCCAATGTCATTTCCAGCAAAACCGGCAAGAGCATCAGCACCTGGATTGCCGATAAGCTCATCACGGAGGCCAAGGTGCTGCTCCAGGACCCGACGCTCTCCGTCAAAGAGATTGCCCATCGCCTCGGGTTTCTGGAAGCTTCGCATTTCAGCAACCACTTCAAGAAACACACCTCCCTCAGCCCGCTGTCGTACCGCAAAGCGCACCTTTTGTAGGGGTTCTTACAGATTTACAAGCCTTCCTGTAATTCTTGTACGTCCGTCGGCTCCAGTTCGGCTCACCTTTGTGTCATCACAAAAAGACAACAAATCATGAGTCAGTTATCTCAAAAAATAGCCCTGGTGACGGGTGCCTCACGCGGCATCGGGGCAGAAATTGCCAAAGAACTAGCCCGTGCGGGTGCCCATGTCGTCGTCAACTACGCAGGTGGTAAAGAAGCGGCCGACCAAGTCGTGGAAGAAATCAAGGCGGAGGGGGGCGAGGCCATTGCGTTGCAGGCGGACGTCAGTCAGTCCGATCAGGTGACCAAGCTTTTCGATCAGGTGCTGGCGCACTACGGCAAGCTCGACATTCTGGTGAACAACGCGGGCGTGATGCTCAATTCCCTGATCAAGGATACGACCGACGAACAGTTTGCCAAACAGATGGACATCAACGTCAAAGGTGTATTCTACGCCCTACGAGAAGCCGCCACCAAATTGGCCGATGGTGGGAGTGTGATCAACTTCTCTACGTCCGTCACCCGCATCATGCTGCCTACCTACGGTCCTTACGTAGCGACCAAGGCGGCGGTCGAGCAGTTGACGCGGGTCTTCTCCAAGGAGATCGGCAGCCGGGGCATCAACGTGAACTCCGTTTCGCCCGGCCCTACCAACACGGCGCTGTTCACAAAAGGCAAACCACAGGAAGCCATTGACCGGCTCGCCTCTTTGTCGGCCTTCAACCGCATTGGAGAGCCGGACGATATCGCCCGTGTGGTGGTGTTCCTGGCCAGTGACGAAGCCAAGTGGATTTCGGCACAAAATATCGGCATCAATGGTGCCATGGCCTAAGTAGACCTATTTTTTTTCATCCCTAACTTGTATTCTCATGAATTCTCTTAAAAATAAAGTAGCGCTCGTCACCGGATCGGCCCGGGGACTAGGCAAAGCCATCGCCGAGCGGTATGCCGCCCTGGGGGCCGACTTGGTCATCAACTATTCTCGCGATCAGCACGCGGCCGACGAAACCGTCAGCAACATCGGAGCAATGGGCAGCCGCGTCATCTCGGTGCAGGCCGACGTCAGCAAGGTCGAAGACCTCAAACGGCTATTTGCCGCCGCGAAAGAAGCCTTTGGCAAAATCGACATCGTGGTGGCGAACGCCGGGATTGAAATGGTGGAAACGCCCGTGACCGAGTTTACGGAAGAGCAATTCGACCGCTTGTTTTCTATTAATGCCAAAGGCTCTTACTTTACCCTGCAACAGGCAGCCCTGCACGTGGAAGACAAGGGACGTATCATTTACGTCGCTTCCAGCACCACCGCGTTTCCGGTACCGGGCATGGCTGTCTACGGGGGCAGTAAAATGGCACCTCGCTACCTGGTGGATGTACTCTCGAAAGAGATCGGGCACCGGGGCGTCACGGTCAACACCATCATCCCATTTGCGGTAGACCACTCCGGCATTTTCACCGACCCTGCCTCATATCCCGAACTGCGGAAGTCGCTCATTGACAGCTGCCCGATGGGTCGTCTGGCCGAGGTGGAAGACGTGGCCAACCTTGCCGAGTTTTTCGCCAGCGATCTTTCGTCGTTCGTCAACGGGCAGCACCTGCTGGTCAACGGTGGCGCTACACAATAAGCGCGTGGCAGGCGCTACCCCAATTGGTTTTTTGCTGCTCCTGTGCATGATGCAGGCCTATGGGCAGCTTAGCTCTCACCCACATAAAAACGTAACTCCCATGGATACGCATCTGATCCAAAATGAAATCGTCAGAAAGGCCTTTGAGGCCTGGCAACGGGCCGATACGGCCGCCTGGTTCTCGTACTTTACCCCAGACGCTACGCTGCTGGACGACGGCCACCCCCGTGATTTTCAGAAGTTCTCGACGGAAGCCATCGGGCGCGAGCGGTTCACCCGCCTCGACAAAGTGGAGGCGGACGGGACCCATCTGTACGGACAGTTCCATAGCGATACTTGGGGCAATTTCAAAACGTATTTCAAATTTCGGCTGACCCCGGAGGGAAAGATTGAGCAGTTGGAAATTGGGCAGGCTGATTACTGAACCACCCGGAAGAGAAACGCGTCGCGAGCGGCTCGCCGGTCCGTCCGCACGCTTCTTCCCTTCCGGGATGCCTTCACACAACACCGGCTTTTTTTACCAAGCGCAGCGGAAGGTTTCCCGTAGCGTTCATTACGTTTCACTTTATCATACGTACCATCATGGATTCTTCTTCAAAAGATAGCGCGTTGCAAGGCAAGCGCGTCATCGTCGTCGGCGGTAGCTCGGGCTTAGGGCTCGCTACGGCCAAATTGGCTGCCGCCGAAGGCGCGGCACTTGTACTTATCTCAAGCAATCAAGAGCGCATCGACAAGGCACTGCAGGAGCTGCCGTCCGGTTCGCACGAGGGGCACGCGGTGGACATGAGCCAGGAGTCGTCTATCAAGGCGTTTTTCGAGCATGTGGGTGCGTTCGACCACCTGATTTATACGGCGGGTGAAAACCTGAGCCTGATCAACCTGGAGGATATCGATGTGTCAGAGGCGAAAGATTTCTTCACCATCCGGTACTGGGGTGCCCTGGCCGCCGCCAAATACGGCGTACCTCATATGAACAAAGGCGGTTCAATCGGACTGATCAGCGGAACGGCCAGTCAGCGGCCTGGGTCCGGCTGGGCACTGGCCTCCAGCATTTGTGGTGCCATGGAAGGGCTGTGTCGTGCACTGGCTGTGGAGCTGTCGCCGATCCGGGTCAACATCGTCTCCCCTGGGGTGATCAAAACCAACCTGTGGTCGAGTATGAGCGAAGAAGACCGGGAAAACCTCTATAAGACGACCAGCGAAGCGAACCTGGCCAAGCGGGTGGGTGAAGCGGAAGACGTGGCCAAAACGTTCCTGTTCCTCATGCAGCAACCCTACGCCACCGGTCAGAATTTCACCATTGATGGTGGTTCCGTGCTGGTCTAAGTCGGCCAGCTCACTTTTTGCGAAGGCACCCGATGCGTGGAAGAAACCCCAAACGGTGCTTTCGCTTCTGTACATAGCTAAAATAAGAGCATGCGATGAAAAAGGTAGTTATAACGGGCTCTACCGACGGGCTCGGTTTGATGATCGCGACCGCCTTAATTAAACAAGGCCATCAGGTCGTGCTGCATGCCCGCAATCACGAAAAGGCTACCCGGTTGAAGGCGAAACTCCCCAATGCCTGGGACGTCGTCGTGGGTGATTTGTCCAGCTTTGAAGCAACTACCTCGGTGGCCGATCAGGTAAACAAGCTCGGCCACATGGACAGTGTGATTCACAACGCGGGTGTAGGGTACCGTGAGTCGAGGCTCATTAAAACCAAAGAAGGGTTGCCCCACGTGTTTGCGATCAACAGCCTCGCGCCTTATGTGCTAACCTGTCTGATCCAACCACCGGAACGACTGATCTACACCAGTTCCGGCCTGCACAATCAGGGCGAGCCCGACCTGAGCGATGTGAAATGGCAAAAGCGCGCGTGGGAGGGGTTTCAAGCCTACTCGGACAGTACATTGCACAATATCTTACTCGCATTCGGTGTAGCGAGACACTGGCCAAATGTCTACGCAAATGCCCTCGAACCGGGTTGGGTGGCTACCAAAATGGGCGGCTCTTCAGCCCCGGACAGCCTTACCGACGCGCCAAAAACACAGGAATGGCTGGCAGTCTCCGACGATGCGCAGGCGAAAGTAAGTGGCAAGTACTTCTATCATAAAGCACTGAAAAGCCATTTGCGGGCGGCCGATGATCCACAACTTCAGGACGCTTACCTGGCGCTTTGCGGAGAAATCTCAGGGGTACGTTTACCTAAGTAGAGGAGAAGCGGAGGTGAAGTGAAGAACCACAGGAGGCGTCTCACGTTGAGCGATGGAGGTGCGACCTCTCTTACTAGCTATTCAGGGGTCTAAACCAGCATTTAAAATCAGTTGGTGGTCACAAGAGGGCCGCCCTGTAGCTAGCTTCTTCTTTGGCAACTACTGCCTGAGTCGTTCCCACTGACGATCGGTAAATTCGTGTCCCGGCGGGGCATCGCTTCGCTGAATTTACCTAGTTTAGACTGCTTTTGAGTTTGCATACACGCCCTAGTCATTATGGATTAATCCCGACTCTCGTGATACGCTATCTTCTCTTCTTACTTCTGTTTCTAGGATCGGCACTGCCCAGTATAAGTCATGCTCAGCGTTGGCAAGCAGGAATACAAGGAGCCTTGACAGTTCGTCATGTCATCTATCGACACAAGTTTCCTCTTTCACAGCCTGATGAATATACAGAGCTAGTCAAAGAAAGGGGGCTTCCAGGATGGGATTTAGGCGGTACTGTACTCTATCACTTTAATTCCAGATGGTGTTTAAGGTCCAGCCTACTTTTTTCAAAGAAAGGATTTGTTATGGGCCCACTCACATTCTTCAATAACAGAGGAGAGCCCTTTGGGGCGGGCAATGCCCGTTATAATTTTCTTTTCTTAGAAGTTCCTATAACTATTGAATATACTTGGTCCCCAAAAAGGAAATATTATGCCTTAGCAGGCATAAGTCCTAACTGGCTTCTTGATGACGCACGCAATGCAGTAACTGTCTGGGGAAATCTAGGGGATCCACAAGTACAGTCTCTGAAAGAATTTGATGGACGGAATCTCTATTACCGTCATTTTAATTTAGGACTATGGCTCGGCATAGGCAAGCGTTTCTCCCTAGCCGAGCAAGTGAATTTATCCATAGCACCAACCTTTCAGCTACATCTATTAGATACCAACACGTTTGATAAACGATACCGCTATTACGAACCGGAGCGGCGTAATTTTTACGCTGTTGGCTTACAAATAGCGCTTACTTATGCTTTTCATAAGAAAGAAAAGCCAGAGGAAGATCCTTCTACTCAGTAAGTAAAAAAAGAGTTTATATACCGCTTTATTGCAAAAACCAGCACACTCCACGGCGCTGGTTTTTGCTTAATCGTCAGTTCCTCCGAGCTTCGATGTCGCTTACTTTGGTAAGCGACATCGACTGGTACTTTCTACTGAGTAGCGGCCAGGGCTTGGGTAACTTCCCAACCAATACTTTCTGTCACCCTGAACCCCAGCGATTTCAGTTTCTTTCTGCTGACCTGGTGGAAAGTACTCATACAACACTTGCCTTTCACTACCCAGATGGGTTTTGGTTTTGCTATAGTAATGGACGGTTAATACCACGTCCTTATAGGTCTAGGCTGCCTGATTGGTGACTGTACCTTTCGTCTCTCATTCTCCTACTAGGTTACTCCGATAGGTTCCGGTACTGGCCAGAAAATTGGCGGGCGTCATCTCCTCTTGGAATTGTTCGATAATTACTTTTTATGTCAACAACGCTGTTAGTAGTAGACTTCTTTTCCATCAGCAGTACGTGTGGGCGCGCAGCGGGAGACTAGAGGGGACCGTTGAATGCAGCATTCTAGAGTAGGCCAACCCCATTCTGCTTGCATTTTCCTCACTCATATTTCAGTGTCTTCGCGGGGTTGAGGACGGCCACTTTGTAGATCTGATAGCCTACCGTTGCGAGTGCAAACACCGCTACGACACCGAGCGCGACGATGGTCAGCAGCCACGGGAAGTCGATGCGGAACGCGTAGTTCTCCAGCCAGGAGCTCATGCCCCAATACACGGCCGGGATGCCGACCACTGCCGCCACGCTCAGCAACACCAGGAAATCTTTGTAGAAGCTGCCGATGATGTAGGGAATCGTGGCACCCAATACTTTGCGGACGCCCACTTCTTTGGTGCGCTGCACGGCCATAAACGAGGCCAGCCCGAACAGCCCGAGCATGGCGATGAAGATGGCCAGTCCCGAAAAAGAGCCGAATACCTCGACGAAGCGACGGTCCTGCTCATACAGCGCCGCGAAGCGCTCATCCAGAAACGTGTAGTCGAGGGGCGTGTTCGGAAAAAATTGCGTCCAGGTCGTCTCCAGATACCCCAACCCTTCTCGGTAGTGCTCCGGCTGCAATTTCACCACGCACTTGGACAGCCTAGGGTAATAAAAATAGATGGTCGGCTCCACCGCACTTTTCAAGGTCGTCCGGTTAAAATCCCGGACAATGCCCACAATCTGGTGCTTTTCGTTGTTCTCGTTTGTGCCGAACTGAAGGTACTCTTCCAGCGCCTGGAGAGGATCGGCGACATTGATCCGCCGTAAGAAGGCTTCGTTCACCAGTACCGCCGACGAGTCGGACGCGCGGGACAACTCAAAGTCCCGCCCCATCAGCAACTGCATCCCGACGGCATCCAGAAAGTGATCGTCGTTGTATTGCATGTAGTAGGTGCCTTCCAGCCGGTCAGTTTTCCCGACGATACGTACGCTGGAGGAGGTCGAATTGATGTCGGTCGCATCGCCGCCCGGTAAGTTCGACGTGCCCCCTACGACCTCGATGGCCGCATGCTTGCGTAAATCTTCCTTGAACGCCTCTATCTTCGAGGCAAGCGCTTGCTCCTCTTCCGGATTTTGTGCGTCCGGCAGGGTCAGGCCAACCACGTAGTCAGTATCGATGCCCAGGTCACGTCCCTGCATATACTGCACCTGCCGGTAGACGATAAAGGTGCCCGCGATCAGTACCATCGAAGAAGCAAATTGCACGACCACCAGGCTTTTACGCAGCCAGATGCCCCGGCGCGAGTGGCGGAACTTCCCCTTCAACACGGTCGTCGGTTTCAGCGCGGACAACACCAGGGCCGGGTAGAAGCCGGAGACCAGCGAGCCAATCAGAAAGAAAACCAGCAGACTCCGCAGAAAAGGGGGATGATTCCAGAGATGCGGCACCAGGGTTTTGCCGACCAGCTGGTTGAAAAAGGGCAGCGCCAGTTCGGCGAGCAACAGGGCCAGCAGCGACGCCAGCAAATTGACCAGCAGCGCTTCGAACAGAAACTGCCCCATCAGTTGTGACGGGTAAGCCCCGATCACTTTCCGCAGGCCCACTTCCTTGGCCCGTTCCACGGCGCGCGCGGTAGAGAGATTGATGTAATTGACCCAGGCAATGATCAGCATGAACACGGCAATCAACTGCACAAACGACACCGCCTTGGCACTGCCCGGCAGTTCGGGCTCGAAGGTGTAACCCGAATGCAGGTGGAGGCTTTGCACCGGACTCAGGGCAAACCGCGTGGAGGTTTCGGCACCTCTGTATTTCTTCACCAGCCGCTCCAGCTTCGGGTCCAGGGCCGCCAGGTCGGTGTGTGGTGCCAGGCGCACGAACGTGTAGTAGTTGAAGGAATTCCAGCTGTTGTAATCGGCCCGATCCTGTAGGCTTTTGTCCGACATCAGGATCTCAAACTTGTAATGCGTGTTGTCGGGCACATCTTCGATCACGCCCGTGACGGTGAAGGACTGGTGGTTTACCTCCAGGACTTGTCCCAGCGCGCTTTCTTCTCCAAAGTATTCGTGCGCTTTGCGTTCGGTCAGCACCAGCGTGTTTGGCTCGCTGAGCATCGTTTCGCGCGACCCTTTCAGCACCCGGTAGTTCAGCAGGTACAGAAAGTTGGAATCGGCCGACACCACGCCTTTTTCGTAGCGTAGCTGGTCGCCTTTCCGGAATACCATCGGTCCCGACTCATCGAATTTCAGGGAAGTGGTAGCCATGAGCACTTCTGGCAGCTCCTCCACCAATACCCGCCCCGCCGGGTAATACGACATGGCATCCTTCACGCCGACGGAGCCGTTGACGACTTGGATGGTCGAGAGTCGGTAGAGCTGGTCGGCCTGCGCGAAGAAGCGGTCGTAGCTCTTTTCAAATCGAACGTACTCCTGCATGAGCAGGAAAGCCGCCAGCCCCAGCGCCAGTCCGGCGACGTTGATGCTGGTGAACAGTTTGTGGCGCAGCAGGTGGCGCGAGCCGATGGTAAGGTAGTTGCGTAGCATGAGGGGATGGAGAAAGGCGAAGGGAGAAAAAGGACGGATCAGAGAAGGACGAAAGAGCATCACCACCTGCCAGCAGAGTTTCCAGGAGGCGTAGCGGGCCGACCGGCGGGCACGGTTCCGCTGGTAAAGTTCTTCCAGATCCCCCTGGATGTCGGCATAGAAGTCCGGGTGGCAGAACCACCGGAAGAAACGATCGGCCGCGCGCTTGATCATGTGATTTTCAGATCAAGGACGACCCGCGGCAGCGCTTCCCATAGGCTGACGCGGATGTCGCGTGCCTGTTGCAACGCTTGTTTGCCGTAGGCCGTCAGGGTGAAATACCGCTTGGGTTTGCCGCCCCGTTGTTCGGTCGGATCGCCGGTGCGGGACGTCAGGTATCCTTTCTGTTCCAGCCGCCGCAAAGCCGATTGGAGGGCGCCCACGCTCACGTTGCGTTGGGCCCGCTCCTCAATCTCGTCCTTGATCGCGACGCCGTACGCCTCGTCGTACAGCACCCCGACGGTCAGCAACACGATCTCTTCAAACTCACCCAAAGGATATGCTTTCATAGAATGCCCTATTTGTGGTATTGGCAAGAAAGACAATTCCGCAGCAATTTCCTAATCGTAGTATTGTGATTTTGGGGGACAGTTACAATCTCTCTCATCGCCTAGATTCTCCGGGAGTGTATTTTGAGGGCACCTATAAGAAAACTAGCGATCGTTGTCTGGCTTTTTCAACTCGTTATGTCCGAGAAATACCAGGAATTTACCTTTGGCCGACGTAGTCCCGCCCGATCAAGCCGATGGTCATAGTAGGCATAGAGGCAGGCGCGATCTCGCTAGAAAGCGGGAGACAGCCAAAGACGGCAAGGCTGGAATCAAACATGTGAGTCCGTGTAGGAAAGTCGCTAGCCTGGCCCGGCTTGGGCTACCAGGTATTGGCTGCCGCTACGAGCGGTCAATACCTGAGAAATACGTCGTTTTCAGATACTCCCGCAGCGAAGTTGGCTTGCGGCCCAGCAGCCGCTCGACGGTATTGTGCGTGCCCGCCAGCATCCCGTGCTCGGCGGCGGTACCCCACTGGGCCAAGAAGGTGGCGATGGTTTCGGGAATGCCGGCGGCTACTTGCTGGGCGATGTAGGGCGCCAGTTCGCTGCGTTGATAAGCGATGGGCCGGCCCGCTAATGCGGAGAGTTCCCGGGCGATGTCGTAAAACGAATAGGCTTCGCTCCCGGACAGAGTATACTCCTGGTGGTCATGCCCTTCACTGGTCAGCAATGCCGCCGTGGCAGCGGCCAGCTCCGTCCGCTTCACGAAGGCGATCTTGCCTTCTCCCGCCGTGAAGCGTATCTCTGTGTCCGGCACCTTGGTGCCAATCAGGTAGCCAAGACCTTCAAAGTAGTAACCGTTTTTAAGAATGGTGTAGACCAGCCCGGACGCTTTGAGGTACGCTTCGGTGGCCAGGTCGCTTTCTGTGACCTCCGGCATCATAAAATCGGAACTACTGCGCTGGATGCTAGTATAAAACAGGTGCTTGACCCCGGCTTCCTTCGCGGCGTCGATCACGTTGCGGTGCTGTTGCACCCGGTCGGTAAACGCTACGGCAGAAACCAGCAGCACCTTTTCGACACCCCGGCAGGCCTGCACCAGCGCGGGATAGTCGAAGTAGTCGGCTGGCCGGACGTCTACGCCACGCTGCACCAGATCTGTGGCTTTGCTTACGTCGCGCACCAGGGCGGCAATTTCCGCGGCCGGGGTGGTTGTGAGCAAGTAATCAATGGTTTCGTGGCCTAAGCCACCGGTAGCTCCAGTTACTAAAATCATATGAAGAAGAAAAGGTGTTGGTAAACAGCTAACAGGAGCCCTTCTGGTTCGAGCCGGAAGCGCCCGCTCTAGCAGCAGTGGCAAAATCCGCGTACATTTGCTTGCGATTTGCAAGTACAAAGATGAGGCAATTAACTTGCAAAAAGCAAGTTAAAAACAAACTTTTTTATGAAAGAGCTAAAACAGCGTTCTACTTGTCCTATCAGTACGTCGCTCGATGTGCTAGGGGACAAATGGACCCTCCTGATTTTGCGGGATATCGTGTGGGCTGGCAAGTCTACCTATGGGCAATTCCTGCGGTCCCCCGAAAAAATAGCGACCAACATTCTAGCTGACCGCCTAGCGGGCCTTGAGGCACAGGGGATCCTATCCAAGGCCGTGGCTGACGATAAGAAATCAAAATTTACCTACCGTCTGACGGAAAAAGGCGTGGATATCGTCCCCATCCTGGTAGAGCTTATCTTATGGGGAGCCAAACATGCTCCCACCATCGTAGACCCTGACTTGCTGGCTGAACTCCGGACGGGGAAAGACGCTGCCGTTGAGAAGTACCAACGGCTCGCCCGCGAAAAGGCTCTGGCGTAAACACAAAGCGATATATGTAATCGGCAGGCAAAAAAGCCTATCGATTGTCTATAAAGACTTTCTGCAGCAAGGACACTGCGGGCAAGACCTGGGCAAGAAAGGGTGCTCACAAACTAACGGGCAGTCTAACCCAGGAAGCAAAGGGGGCCGAGGAAGGTGACGACACGTGCGCTTTTGACCGCTCACTTCGGGTTCATACGAAGTAGGACTTCCAATGCATACTCACCCCGAAGGCATCCTGGTCTTGGGCCACAAGACGGGGTATTTCCATCAATACCCAGCAAGCCTGAAAGTCCTTTGGAGCAGCTCTCTTTATCCATTGCTGTAGGCCTTCTTATGGTAATCCTGAATCTCGTCAGGGTATCGGGGGATCGGCTTATTATCTTATTATTAAGCTTGTCACATAGTTGCGACATATTGCATACATTTGTGTCATGGTAGATACCAAAACTAAAATTATAGCGGCGGCAGTGAAATGCTTTCGCAGCCATGAATCGGAAACGTTGGAGAAGGTGGCTGAAGAAGCCGGTGTTTCTCGTAGAACGCTGCATCGTTATTTTGAAAATCGCCAAGACTTACTCGAATCCTGTAAGAACGAGATGCTCACTCGCTGTAATAAGGCGATGCATGAGGCCTACGAAAGCGATAAGGACCCGATCAATAAGGTAAGGAATATGCTGTTTGCTGCCATTGAGCAAGGAGCTAATTACGCTTTTATCAAAAGGATCTATGAGCGCATCAACTTTTCAGAGGTAGATCGTCAAAAGGAATTTGAATTCGATAACGTCAAATCGAACTGGTTAAAAATTATCAAGGGACTTCAAGAGGAAAAACGTATGAACGATGAGTTGACGATTCCCTGGATTTTCAATTTGTTCGGATCCATCATTGAAACGTCAATCCTTGCCGTAGAAGCGGGAGATGTTGCCAGAAATGATAGTAAGAAGTTCGCCTGGATTTCTTTTAAAGGAGCCATCGGATTAAAGGAATAAAGCCAACGCACTATGAATCAATATTCAACAGAAAGCCTCATTAGAAAAATGCCGGGTTTCTCCAGTCGTCTTCAACAAGTGAAGGATGTACATCTTCACTATGTCAAAGGGGGAAGCGGAGAACCATTCCTATTATTGCCCGGCTGGCCTCAGACCTGGTGGTCTTTCCGCCATATCATGCCGGCTCTGGCTAAACAGTATACCGTAATCGCAGTGGATCTGCGCGGCATGGGAGATAGTGCTAAGCCGGTAGCAGGATACTCCAAAAAGAATATGGCCCGTGACATTCGAGAGCTGGTCGTAGCGTTAGGATATGATAGGGTACATATAGCCGGACATGATATTGGCGCCAATGTCGCTTACGCTTTTGCGGCTAATTATCCGGAAACCGTCAACAAACTCATCCTTTTGGATACTCCCCCGCCCGATGAAAGTATGTACCGGCTTCCGATGCTACCTGTAGGCATGCCAGTATACCCCTGGTGGGTAGCGTTTAATCAGGTGAGAGACCTGCCTGCCCAGCTGCTGGAAGGACGTTTTGGATGGTTGTTGGATCATCTTTTGGATACGTTACTTGTTAATAAAGAAGCCATCAGTGAGTTTGACCGCGCTGTATATTGTCAACACTATAACCACCCAGAAAACATACGGGCATCCTGCGCTTGGTACCAGGCTTTTGGTCAGGATATTGTAGATCAGAAGACCTATTCAAAAATTAAGAATTCAACTATAGGAATTGTATCATCCGCTAATGTTGAAATTCTGAATAATTTTCTGTCTCATAATTTTTTTGAGTATAAAATGATGGAAGTAAAGGGAGCCGGGCATTTTCTTCCTGAGGAGAAACCCGAGCAAATTGCACAGGCGATCTCAGATTTCTTGAATTAAGCCTAAGTAACCCACTCTACCTATATGGGATATCCAGCCGCACCCTGGCGGAAAAGCGTGATGCATTTGATTTGCTACCCCAACAGATGCTGTTTCGGCTAAAGGAGCAGCCCGCACATTGCGAACGGAACCCTGTTTACAAGAGGACCTCGCGATGAATGTGCTATCAAGCATACCCAAGTTCTTGATGTGGTTCGGTTTAGCGGGACAGGAGTAGTGCTAAGTTGTCAATCCGCTTTGGTAATGTATGGTTTCAAATGCACTCGGGCCCCGATAGGCCAGAGCCGAACCTTCCTTTTGCGGTTGTAATAGCATTCGATGTATGGCCGGGCCACCCCGTCGAAGATCTCGGTATAGGCCTCATCTAGGCACCCGTCGGGCGTGGCAATGCCGGCCATCAACGAACGAAAGAAACACCTGATGCAGGGAAAATACGCGCAGCCCCGGCCGTGGCCAGTTTGCTCCTCGCCCGCATCTCCCGAAACGTCAGATGCTGGTCCCTTTCGCCTCCTTTTTAGGGGCACTCTGCCTTGAGCATGCGCAGGAGCCGTTCAACACTTTTCCTTTGCTCTCTACCCACTCTCTACGTTTCTTAGCGCTAGAAGCCAGGGATGGACAAAGAGACGCACCATGAAAGAATTCTTGCGACTACCCGTGCTCATTCACGGCTACGTTCTGCCTATCGGGTCAAGCAAGTAGCACCAGGTTCTCGCCTCGCCCTGGCGGCAGCTTTTCCGGACCGTGTAGACGTTGTAGGAACCCCGTAGGAACCCCTCACGTGAGGGCAGAAGCATTACTTTCTGCTGTACGCTCGCCTGGATAAGCCTTCACGCGTTGGGCAGAAAAATTGAAGACGCTGCGTCTCCTTATTGTTCAGCCACTTCATTCACTCCCGCTATGTTCAAAAATTACTTCAAGACCGCGGCGCGTAACCTGCGAAAAAATAGATTTTTCACGACCCTAAACGTTGTTGCGCTGGCCCTGGCCATGTCGATCAGTCTCCTCTACGTGGCCATGATGGTGTTCCTCTTCCAATTCGAGAACTTCCATTCGAACGCAGAGCACCTCTACCGGGTCATCACGCACGTGCGGGATCAGGACGAGAACCCCTCGTTCGCCTCTGTGCCGATCGGTACTGCCGAGCTTCTGAAAGGCAATGTCACCGGGGTGGAACAAGTGGTTCGTATTCATCAATCGCTTCCTCGTGAGGTTCATTATGGGGATAGAGCCATTCCTGTCAGAGGATACTTTGTGGATCCAGCGTATCTTTCGATGTTTACCTTTCCCCTGCTGCGGGGAAACCCCGCCACGGCGCTGGCCAAGCCTCGTACGATGGTGGTGAGTCAGGCGGCAGCGGCCCGCATCTTTGGGGAAACGGACCCGATGGGCGAACTGGTCTTCATCGAGCCCTTTGGGGAAGTGATGGTCACCGGTGTCGCGAAAGACCTGCCCAAAAACTCGCACCTGAAGACCGAGGTGTTGGTTTCCTTCGCTACGCTCACCTCGCATCATGGCGCGTCATTTACCGACGACGAAAAAAACTGGAATCACTTCTACAACTCCTACGCGTATGTGCAACTCGCGGACCAGGCGAATCCCTCGGCCGTGGAAGCGTTCCTCAACCGCGTGGCCAAAGAAAAATACCCGACCCCGGCGTTCCAGGCTTCGTTTGAACTTCAGCGGCTCGATCAGATTGTGCCCGGGCCTGAGCTCGACAATGACATGGGCAACGAATGGAGTTACCAGGAAATGGCGCTCCTGGGAATTCTACCGATGATCATCCTCCTGGCAGCCTGCAGCAATTACGTGAGCCTGGCCATCTCCCAGTCCCTCCAACGGATGAAAGAGATCGGGGTGCGTAAGGTGATGGGCGCCCAGAAGAAGCAGATCTTTCTGCAGTTTGTGCTGGAAAGCACCCTCATGATGCTGCTGGCCGTGAGCCTCTCGTATGGTTTCTTCGAGCTCATCCGCAACGAAGCGCTGGCGCTTACCGACTCGTATGAGTGGGTCGATCTGAATCCTACCCTGGGCACGTTTGCCGGTTTCGTCGTCTTCGCCCTCCTGGTGGGCCTGGCTGCGGGTATGGTTCCTGCGCTCCATTTTTCAAAAATGGGCTCCACCCTGGCGCTGAAAGGGAAAGCGCCGCACACAAAAACGGGCGGCTGGTTTTCGCTGCGCCACCTCGTGATCACCTCCCAATTCATCCTGTCGCTGGGTTTTATCATGGCCGTGGTGGTGATGGTGCAACAGCATCGGCACGCCATCGCGTATGATTTCGGGTTCGACCAGGAAAAAATCCTCAACGTAGATCTTCAGCAGGCGGATCCACAACTCGTCAAAGATGAATTTGGAAAGCTTTCTTTCGTTCCGCTGATCTCGATGTCATCGCACCCCCTTGGCGTCGGAAACGTACCGGGGGTGTACGTGAAGCGGGTGGCCCAGGCAGATTCCATCGCCGCGAGGCGGATGGCCATCGATGAACACTTTATCACCAACCTGGGCCTGCAGCTGGTGCTGGGCAGGAACTTCACCCACGACGCCGGCGAAAACGCACATCTCATCATCATCAATGAAGCCTTTGCCAAACATCTGAGCCCGAAGAACGCTTCCGGGGCCCTCGGTGAGGTGATCCTCCTGGCCGATCAACGCGAAGTGCACGTGGTGGGGATTGTAAAAGATTTCCACTACGCCAGCCTGCAATCACCCATCGAAAACTTCTTCTTCGAGTATGCGCCTGAGAAGTTTCACTACGCAAATTTTCACTTTCACGCTACCAACGAACGCCAAGCTTTTTTAGAAATGGAAGCAGCCTGGCAAGTGGTCGGGAACGGCGACACGTTGAAAGCCGAATTCCTGGTCGACCAGCTCCGCGAGGCCTATTCGTTTTACAACCGCATTGTGGAGATATGGGGATTCATGGGACTGTTGGCCATCACCATCGCGTGCCTGGGGTTGTTGGGCACGGTGGTGTTCACGGTGAAAAATCGGGTCAAAGAAGTGAGCATCCGGAAGGTGATGGGGGCTTCTTCCCCAAGCCTGGTGTTCCTGCTCTCCAAAGACTTTATACTCCTGCTGTCCATCGCCGCAATCCTCACCCTACCAAGCGTCTACTTTTTTATGACGTGGATGCTGCAGGAGGAACAGTATTATAGTGCCCCCATTGGCGTCTTTGAAGTCGTCATCAGCCTGGCGGTGGTGTTAACGCTTGGGCTGGCCACCATCTTCTCACAAACCTGGAAGGCGGCCAACACAAACCCGGTGGATCATCTTAAGGTGGAGTGAGCCCGGGAACCGCCACCGCGCGTGCGTACTAATTTCAGACAAAGGCCGGGTAATTTCCAGGCGGACGATGATGTTTTTACGTGTAAGAACGTCTCTACTCTTTATAACCGCCAAAAGACATCCTGAATGCTTGGTACGTTGAACCGATCGAAGCCTGGAAAAGCCGCTGAACTGCGCATCATGACTTACAGGCTTGCTAAAAGAGACTCACGTTACCCCAGACAGGAAGGGTCGTGAACGTGGAGAGAAGATTCTGTGGTATTAAGAAATATGGCACAGGAGCGTGGATTAGGGTATCTCATTCTTTTCACTACCCTGGCCGTCACCCTATAAACGGTAAACCGGGCTTTCCTCTGTGCAGACTAAACGGGTAGTGTCCATCCTGCCACCCTTCTGCCTGGGCGATCTTCACTCAGTTCTTGAATGATCTATTGGATTCGCAGGGGCCGCTTTCAGGGTTAGTGACAAAACGGTCGTAAGCCCTAAAAACAGCAGATGCATCAGACTAACGATGATTCCGATGAAACCGATCGCTAGGCTGTACTGCTGGAGGTCGGCCAGCAGAGGTGTGAACAGAAAACAGTCAACTGAGCGACATGCCCAGGGCCGGGCCCATGACGTTCAATACCGTGAAGAATTTTTGCTTGGACAGCGTACGGTAGGCAGTTTTGAAGTAATTTTTAAGCATCGGGATTGACTCGATTTATTGATTTCGGGTTTCCTTTTTCCCTTGATTGCTCAGGGGTAGGATGGCGTACACCAGAAGAGAAGTATTTGTAGCCTGGTGGAGTGGCCACTTCGCTCTATCGCGAAGTGACTACCTAAAGCCTCAGTGGAATAGGAGCATGACCCGGAGACAAACGCCTTATTCCTCCCGTAGACTATCTACGGGATTAGCAAGGGCTGCTTTCACCGCTTGCCAGCTCACCGTAGCCAATGCTATCAGGCCGGCGCCGGCGCCCGCCAGTAGAAATACTTCCACTCCCATTTGGATGCGATACACGAAGTTATCCAACCAGAGTTGCATGCTATACCAGGCGATGGGAATGGCTACGATAAACCCGATGAACACTAACAGGATAAAATCCTTGCTTAGCAGGGCCACCACATGCTCTACCGAGGCACTTAAGATCTTGCGGATCCCAATCTCTTTTTTTCGTTGTTGCGAGGTGAAAGCCACCAACCCAAACAAGCCCAGACAGGCGATAAAAATCGCCAGGCCGGCAAAGACACTGAACAGCCGGGCAAAGCGCACATCGTTGGTGTACTGCTGATCAAACGCTTCGTCCACAAACTGATAATGAAACACGTTGCGGGGAAATAGTTGGTGATAGACGGACTCGATTTGGCGGATCGTCTCGGGCAGGTCTTGGGTGGTGACCCGCAGGGAAAGGTGGTTCCCCTGGCGGGTCGGGCCAAACACAATGTTTTGCTGCTCGCCGTGAGCCGAGGACCAGCGAAAGTCCTGGTACACCCCGATAATCTGCGCGGTATACCCTCCGATATCCAGCACCTGACCGACGGCGTCCTCTGGCGAGGCAAACCCAAGTGATTGTACTGTTTTTTCGTTGGTCATGACGGTCCAGGGCGCATCTTCTGCCTCGGATAAAGTGATGTCTTCAAATCCCTGGCCCGCCACCAAGGTTAATTTATAGAGCCGGGCGAAGCTGGTATCGATGTAGGTGGCGACCCCACGAATAGCCTGAGCCGGATCCTGCGTGACTTTCCGAATGGCGGCCCCGTTCCAGTTGAAGCCTTGTCCGGGCAGCGTCGAGGAGGCAGCGGCCTGCGTGACGGCCGGCAAGCTTCTGAGTTGCTGTAAAAAGGTCGCCGTGGCGGTGGCTCGATCGGTGCCTTCCGGAAGGATACGCGGCCCTTCGACGGTGAGCACCTGCTCCAGATTGAGCCCCAGGGCCAGGCTCCGCATGTAGCGGAGTTGGTGATAAATGATTACCGTGCCGACCACCAGCACAATGGAGGCTGTGAACTGGAGGACGACCAGCCCCCGACGAAGCCAAAACGGGGAGGAGAAGGAGCCCACGTTTCCTTTCAGCACGGCGGTGGGTTTAAAAGAGGAGAGCACAAACGCGGGATAGAGCCCCGCCAGCACGGTCCCGATCAGGAGGGTGAGGAGCAACGCCGGCCAAAAGCCCGAGCTCATCCAGAGGGAAGAAGAGAGCTGGGTTTGGGCAAGTTGGTTGACCAGCGGGGTGAGCCAGGCCGCCAGCGTGACCGCCAGCACGGCAGCGGTCAGATTGGTCAGGGCCGACTCACACAGAAACTGCACCATCAACTGTCCGCGTTGCGCACCGATCACTTTGCGGACGCCCACCTCCCGGGCCCGATTAAGTGCTCTGGCCGTAGCCAAGTTGATGTAGTTGACCAAGGCAATGCACAGGGTGATGAGACCGATGATGGTAAAGAAATAAACCGTGCGGGAATCCCCGATCACTTCGTCGCTTGGCCCCGTGACGGCGGCATTGAGATGAATATCCTGCAGGGGCTGTAGGTGAAGGGCCGCCGTGAAGCCCTGCTGCTGCAGTAGGTCACTACGTACGTTCAAGTAAACCTCTGTCATCTTTTGCTCGGTAAGGACCGCCTCCGCAGACGGCTGAAGCTGTACATACGTACTGAAGTTATTCCAGCTCCACCCTCCTTCCGGCTCATTTCGGTAGTCTTCCCCGTTGAGCAGATCCTGTATGGAGAGCAACAGCTCAAACTGAAGATGGGAGTGAAGCGGTACGTCTTCGAAAACACCCACCACCCGATAAGCCTGCGAGACCTGCCCGGTTACCTCCAACACTTCGCCTAGGGGGTTGACTTGGCCAAAGTACTTCTGCGCCGCTTGCCTGGAAAGCAGCGCGGTCCCCGGCTCCAGCGCGTGCTTCTTATCGCCGGTCAGGAGTGGAAAAGAGAACATCTGTAAGAAATCGGGATCGGCATACAGCACTTCATCTTCCTCGAACACCTGGTTGGGCTGGGCCGCGTTGGCAACCATGACCCTGTCGGCGTGCAGCCGTGTGACGGCTACCAGCTCAGGCACCTCTTCTTTCAGGGCCGGGGCTAACGCCTGTGCCGTGTAAGCGCCGGAAAAATCGAGCGCTTCCCCGTTTCTAGCATACCCCTGTAGAATCCGGTAGAGCGTGGACTCATGCTGATGAAACGTATCGAAGCTCTTTTCAAAGGTCACATACTGAAAAATGAGCAGGCAGCAGGCCATGCCGATGGCCAGGCCCAGGAGGTTGATGCCGGCATAGACTTTCTGATGAAGAAGACTCCGGTAGGCGATTTTGAGGTAATTCTTGAGCATAAGAAATGAAAAGTTGTAGGGGTGTTGAGAAAAGAAAGCGCATGGACTAGAGCACTACGCCGGAGTTGTCTTTGCTGGATTAGGTTCGCTGTATAAAAGGCTTGTAGCGTCTTACGCGCCTCTCGCCTTTTGCTTCTATCCCCAGGGTAGGGCAGGTAGCAATAAGCGGATCGCTAACGTAACCCTCCTGGGGATAGGAGAGCCGTTGAAAAGTAGAAGCAAAGGCAGACATCATCTGTGCTATCCGTGGTGGAGATGGGTGGTTGATGTTTCAAATCAAAGTCTCTAGGGCCGGCAAGACGAAATCCTCACCTTGCCTGTTCCCCATGGCGTTGTCGATGAGCAAACATTTTACCAATTCCGTAAAATGGGGCACAGGGACATTTCGCTTGATTCTCCTCCGGTTGGATGTCCGTTGTTGGACAGGGCTTATCCGTTTATGGACACTTAAGGTGGCAAAGCGGCGGCGTCCCCAACGTGAAGTGCCCCGGGGTGTAGTCGCCTTTCCGGAGTTGAATGCTCTCCTCCACCCGGTTTCGGGGGCGTTGTTGGATTGCGTAGGAATAGGAGAAAGAAGGGGTGGGATTTCTTTCAGACGTTTTGCGGCCTGACTCGGGCCGATTACCTGACCCTGACAATTTACGCCAACCGAAATAACGCTACCTGGTGTATGGGCACATCTGCCAATCTCCCTGAGGGATTCATCGCACCACCTTTGTTTGTATTCCGTGTTTTGCTCACCAGGCGTAGAGAGGCTTTACTAGCCAAAGGGATTCAGTAAGCGGTAAGGTGGCCGATGAGCGATCCTTTGGCAAAGCATAGGCAGTACTTTCTCAGAATCACAGCGTCGTAACCACTGCAAAGTTGCACGGAGTATTGTTACATAATAAAATTAGTTATGTATAATGGTGTAAATGAGGCTTGTCGCAAGCCTAGTGAGTTCTAGCAACGTGCTTGGCGCGTAAGGCCGTGTCGCAAAACGACGCTACTTTGACTGATTCACCCCCGTCTTCGTTGCTGGCGGCGCTTTAGTTTTGAGCTCCATCACGCGACCGACAGGCACCATGAGCAAGCACGTGTTATTTATTCAAGGGGGAGGGGAAGAAGGATTCAAAGCTGATGCGACCCTGGTGGCGTCTTTACAGACCGCTTTGGGTGGCTCTTATCAGGTCCATTACCCACGCTTGACGTCTGATGAAACGCAGCCCGATTTCGGGTGGCCTCAGCAAATTGAAAAAGAAATAAGGGCGATGCCTGACCCCGTCTGGCTCGTCGGCCATTCCTTGGGGGCCTCCATGCTGTTAAAGTGTCTTACGGAAAGGCCCCTTCACAAAAAGATAACCGGCCTTTTTCTCCTGGCGACTCCCTTTTGGTCCGGTGAGGAAGCGTGGCAACAGGGGCTTGCCCTGCAGGAAGATTTCCCCGACCACTTGCCGAAACAGGTGCCGATTTTTCTCTATCACTGTCGCGATGATGAAGAGGTGTCGTTCGAACACCTCTCGATCTATGCCCAGAAGCTGCCCCAGGCCACGGTGCGTGCACTTGCCCAGGGTGGTCATCCGTTTCAGCACGCGCTAGCCCTCGTGACCCACGATGTCAAGTCCGTGTGAGCACAAACCCCCACGTCTTTGATGACGGGCTTGCCTGATGAGCGGGCCCCCTGGGGAAGACACTTCTAACTAAAAAATAGGATGAGGAAACTAATTGCCGCCCTCAATATGACCCTTGACGGGTTTTGTGACCATACGGCCGGACTACCCGATGCCGAAATCCATCAACATTATACCGAATTACTGGCGCAGGGAGATATGATTCTCTATGGCAGGACGACGTATCAACTGATGGAATTTTGGCGAACCCTGTTGGCAAATCCTTCCGAAGAAAAATCCATGAATGACGTTGCCAGGGCGATCGACAAGATTGAGAAACGAGTGTTCTCCCGCACGATGAAAACGGTAGACTGGGCCAGTGCAACCCTGGCCCAACAGGACTTGCACGAGGAAGTGTTGGCTCTCAAACAGCAACCAGGCAGGGCTATTTTTGTGGGTAGTCGCAGTTTGATTATACAGCTCCTGCAACTGGAGTTGATTGATGAATTCCAGCTTTGTCTTTATCCCGTGGTTGCCGGAAGCGGGTTGCCCTTGTTTGAAAACCTAAACGACAGGATGATGTTCAACCTTGTCAACCATAAAACCTTTACGGGAGGTGCCCTACTTCTGTATTATCAACCGAAAAACGAATAAAAACAAGAACCGGATCACGATGACCGGGTCACGGGTCAACCCTAGCGATCAGCCGAGGTGGCCAACGTGATCGAATGAACGTACCACCAACCCTACCTGAAATGTCGGGGAACATGCGGCCAGAACAGCACTGGGCGCTGATCCGCTGCTTTTCAAACCAATTACCCAAAAGAACCCGCCACAATCCTGGTAAGCACTCGTCTCTGGTAACTAAGTCTCCATAGACACACCTGGTTTTGGTAGAGTCCCGGATAGCGTACCTCCTGAACAGGTGTCTCCACAGACGGTCCATTCTCCGTAACGTCTGTTGACTATTGATACGGATCTAGAGGACAAGAAACGTGAAGAAGCGCGCGAAAAAGTGCTGCATTCGGTCTATAACCACTTCCTGCACTTCAGGCAGCACAAGTCGCTGCCTAAAGGCAAGGATGTGTTTTTCTGTACCAGCGTCGCGGATGTAGGCGTAAATGTCTATTCCCAGATGCAGGCCGTCGTTATCATCGACGACGCCAACACCCTCACCACGGATGAGGCGTTACAATTTGCAGCTCGCTTCCGAAAGGTGAAGAACCTACCCGTCCACATCTGGAAAACAGGTGAGCGCCCGCTTCTGCAAGTGGGTAGAACGAAACTAGCGCTATGAAGTAGACATCTGGCCATCCTAAAACATCTGGCGGACGATGACCGGCGCAGACAGTCTGGGGATTTGTTCTTTAGGCAGTCGGGCCTGGAAAAGCACGTGACACTGCTTTCCCCGCAGGTCGAACAGATCGAAGAAGATGCGACGATTCAGGCCGGTGACGAGCTGGCCAAGAGTGGAAATAAAAGGGCTGCTAGCCTTTTTCTGGCGCTGCTGGAAAAGGACGCCGCTCTGACTATGCAGGCCGTTTATTGGAAGCACGTGGACCTGGAGCTGAAGAACCGGATACGGACGACAGGCTGGATTGTGGGAGAGAGCATGAGTGAAGAGGTTTCGCGATGGCACGAAAGGTTCGGCAACACGTTCTGTCACGGAGATGTAGCCACGCTGACGGCGCGCTTCCTTACGCTTCAGGAGAAGGCCTTCAAGCCGGTAAAGATACCGGCCATCCTGCGGGAGAATGCCAGCCCCCGCCAATTTGGCGACTTGATTTTAGAAGTAGCTACGCTTTATGGACAGGAGCACCGCGAAGCGCTGGACGCCCCCCGTCGGAGGGATGCTGACCGAATTAAGCGGATTAGTGACGCCCTCGCCCAACTGGGTTCTATGCCACTTACGACCGACGAAATCTGCAAGCATATGAACCGCGCCGTGAGTCGCCGCGTAGAGGGGATGGATAAGCGGAAAGTTATGGCGCTACTGCGCATTTTTTGAAGTTTCGGACGGTCACGAGACGTGCGAAAGTGTGTAAAAATAGGACGGAAATGGCTTTACGCAATCGGCAAAAAATGGCGATTCAGTGAAGTTTGGGACGATTTTATCCGCATTTCAGAGGTAAAAAGTATGTCCTCGAATCAGGAAATTTTCTCTAAAATAAAGAGGGCTAATCCACGGACAGAGTAAACTGCCCAACTCGTACCCGAATCAGGCACAGATGCTGCCTTCTTTATTATGCCCGCTTCGCCGGAATCGGTACCTTTCTAGTCCACCCGGATTATGCTTACTCCACTTACCTGTCTCGGTATTCAGCGAATGCCACACACTCCCCTATGACCCTCCTAGAATTTACCAAAACTAACGACTACCCCACGGACCCGACAACGCTTGCCCGAGTCGGCGTAGTTGTCGCGGCAACGTATCGGCTTGTTTATGGCACCTCTCCCCAGAAGGGGATGAACTGCCAACGTGGCATCCCAATGCGGATAGCGATTTACCCGCCCGACTTCGCACCCTTAATAGAAAATTGTTTTAAGACCCACCTGAAAGAAGGAAAGGGCACCTAAAACCAGCAAAAAAGTGGTGCCCTCCCACATACATCCTTATTTATAACTGTCCCAGCCTGCCGGTTATTGGCAAACTTCTTAAAAAATCTCTTGCTACTCATCAAAAACCCTATTCACTTAGACAAAACTATGTGAGCGACCGACCTGCGTTATCGCAGCCGCCCCGAATCCATTGGGATTGAAGCGTGACCTTTCTCTTTTCCGATATCTTGGAAGCCTTTTCCGATGAAGTCTTAGCCACCGAAGCCGAGGCCAAAGCCGCCCGGCAGATCCTGACATGCCGTGCTGAGAATCCTGATTGCAGGCGATGCGATGCTTGCAAGTTCCCCCCTTGAATTGCTGGAATCTCTGGAAATCGTCGCGGCCACGATGCCCGAGGTTGACCGAAAAACGAAGCATCAGGTGCTGAAAATGTGGGAGTCTCAACATCCTATGAACGAAAACGTGCTCGACGGCTTGATGTGCTACATCGAGAGAGGTGTAAAACACTACCGCGATGAAGTGCGACGGCATCTGGAAGAGAAGGCTGACTGGGAGCGGAAGCGCGACGAATGGAACGAGCCTTATCTATCCATGCTCGCAGCGAGCGAGACGATATAAGAAGCTGACCGAAGTAATCCAAGGCTCGCCCCTAGTTGGGGGACTGGAAAAGAGGTGGGCGGAGAGTCTGTGGCAGGTCATCGGCATATCGCAGGTGACGCACCCTGAGCGGGATGGTATTATGTTCCGAGATAAGGGGCAGATGGAAACGTTGATGCGTGACGGTGAGTGGATGTGCCTCAAAGAGCACGCCGACCCTATGCAAGGCCGCTGGCTGATTAAGACCTACGATTTGCGGCTATGCCTCTTTAACGGGGGGCCGGTCGGCTGGGCAGCTACGAATCTTTCTTTTGCTAGTCTGTAGGAGGGGGACGGAAGTAGATACCCTCCCCCAAAATAAACTTGCTTAAAACACTCAATCTTCTAGGAACTGATCCATGTTTTTTGTAATCTAGTGGTATAGGGTGCACCTTTCTGTCCTTCGCAATCCCCTCGCGCAACCGCCCTGAAAACCCTCTATTTTCGCTGCACACCTAAAAGTGGGTATACAGCAGACTATATTCAGTTTACCGTCAAAAATTGAAATATTCATGGAATCCTACACTATTTCCATGCCCGTTGGGGAGTTCTACCCTCTGCATGTTATCGCCTGGTCACTGGCATCTGCGGCGCGACAAACTGGTTCAATCCTTGCGCCACGCTACGAAGCAGTTGAGGAGTTTACCCAGGTTGATCCAACCCAAAAAGATGTAACCCTTCAACTTACCCACGAGCGAGTAACCGATATTTTACTTGTATTGCGTCCCATTGAGAACTACCCCGTCCCCTCCCTGCGGCAAATGTTGAAAACGATGGAACCGGCACGGCACAGCCTTTATGAGAGGTTCCTTGATGTGGCGCTGTCTTATGGTTACCAGCATTCGCCGTTGGTCGTGGAGGAAATGACCATTACCCCCCTTATCTCTAAAAACATGCCTACTACCCCCGGTCACGTCGCGTTAGACGTCGACAATTCGGGCGCTGCTGCTGTTTTGTCTGGCGCAGGCGCTCCCCTTGAACCTCCTTCAGGAGCAAGACCACTTGCAGGACCAGTATAACCTAATGCTGGCCAAGAAGCGCGAAGCCGAGAAAGCGGCTGTTGATAAGGAACTAAGCGACCTGCTGAAGTACAAACTCGACCGAAGTGAATCACCTTGGGAAGACCAGGTGCAACACGCGGCCATCGATGTACTCAATTCCGATGTTCAACATTACCTCGACAACGGCGGCACGCGGAAAATGACGCCCGAGCAACTCCACATCATCAATGGGAAGATGCGGCGGGTGGAAGCCCTCAAGGCCAAAACCGATGTTTGGCTTCTAACAAAACAAAAAGGGGTACCCTCGTCTAAAGAGTACCCCCCTTTTTATATTTCTGTCATACCCATAGGACGGTATAATCCCAAAATACCTCTATTTTCTTAAAAAAGCAAAAGAAAGGGGGTGCCACCAGTTCAGGTACACGCCCCTTTAGAGAACACAGACGATTCCTCCCAAAATCGGCTGCATAGACATACAATTACAAACGCCCCGCAAGTTGCTTCGCAATGTTTGGGCATACAATGCGCTAATTACCAGATTCTTACCTACCTGCTTTCTCATCTTAGGGTACAAAAAAACCAGCGTTTGTGCAGACGCTGGCTAGGAGATTGCCTTTTCTTCGGATGGCTTGGTTTTTTTGACGGGAGGATAAATAACTATCCGAGAACTGGTGGCAGTGAACTTCAAAGATAGTAGTCTTTCTCCAGATTATCGTCCACAAAAAAGGCCAGTGCTCGCATCACTGGCCCCTCATAGACACTTCTAGTCAGCCTCGAATAGGGGAAACGCACACCCCCATTCAAGTAGTTAAATATTGCATTTTTATCTATATTACATACAATTAATGTGTTGCTGATACTACGCCGTAGCATTTCCTCTTCTCTTTCTCATGCCCGCATCACCCACCAAGCGCTTGCAAAAGATTCATACGTATTTGTTAGAATCCGGTCCCACGGATGTGCCGCAAGATTTTTCGCAATTCGAGCAAAAGTTTTATGCAAACGAGCAAATCCAACATAGTATCCACCGTTACTTGGTGGATCAGCAGACTGACGCCTCGGCTGATTTCAGTCAGTTGATGGGGCATTGTCTAAAAGAAAAGGTCCATCTTCCACAGGTTCTACCAATCCCTCGCCGCCGCCGTCCGAGCCTTCGTCAGCGAGTGGAACGGCTAATGTATCATCCGATTTTCTGCCGCTGTTGCAGGGGATGCTACCCAGGTAAGCCGCGTGGTCAAGCGACCGGGATCGGAAGTTGTACCCATCACCTACCGAAACGAGGATATCGGTTTTATCGGTGGCATTGCGGAAGGCATGGACCAGGCCCAACACGCCCGACGGGATGCCGAATTGCTGACCATTGCCAGCCTACCGCAGGCAGAACGCATTCGATTTTTCGAGGCGGAGTATTACCACGACACGCGACGAGCGCAGCGACTGGAGGAGCGGGGAGAAGCTGACGAAGAAACCGGACTGACCAGCGGCCGAGGCATCTGCAACTTGATTGGTGGCGTAGCGGGAGACATCAGCGCCGTGACTGCCGCCACGTTTGCGTGTGGACCTGTTGCCGGAGTGAATACCGCTATCGGTAGCGGTATTCACTCCGGCAAGGGGAAGGCTACCGGCAAGCCTATTTTTCAGGCTCGTAGTCAGGGGCTGACCCCGGAACAGGCGGATGCGATGCACATTGCCCTGAAGGCTTCGAACGTTTCAGCGGCCGCAGGAGGGCTAGAGGGAGCGGCTGGTGCCGTAACCGGTGGACTGAGTAAGACGGCCAGCAAACCGATTGAAAATGCCATAATTCGCAAGGGCGTGGAGATGGGCGTAAAAGCGGGAGTAGATGCCGCCACCGCGTCAGCCCTGCAAGCGGGAGAGTGAAAAGCACGATGATTTCCGGTCTATCTGACGGCGAAGCGGATAACGGAGATGCTGCAAAACCAGGCCATTGCCGACTACGCAGAGCAGATTGCCCGCAACCCCGACATCAAGATCAGCCGCACAGAAAGAAAAGGATATACCCAACTGAAAGCCGGCAACCGCCCGATCTATGGGGCGCTTACGAACAAATGGTCGCCCAACTTCATTGCTGAAGATTTCAAAGGCTTTTTCTACGGCAATGAGTTAATGAACACGCTTTACGACGCCTTCCGGATCTACGACCGCACGCAGTTGCGGCAGTTCCTCAAGCGCTATTACACAATATTTTCACCGATAGTGCAGCTAGGGAACGCGACCGGCAACTACGCCTTTGCATTTCTCGCCGGTATTGATCCGTTAAGCTTATCCTCCCACCTTCCTGAAGCCATCCGCCAGGTGCGCGGCCAGGGAACCGAGTACATGGAACTAGTAAAATCGGGTATCGTGCAAAGCGACGTAGTGACGGCCGATCTGTTGCCTTTGTCCGGACATGCGCGTAATGTGCTGACCAAAACCCAGGAAGCAAAGAACACGCTCCGTAGCACCGCCGAGAAGGCGGATAAAGCGATTGCTGACCTTTATCAGGGCAGCGACGATGTAGCCAAATTATCGGCTTACATCGCCCTGACGCGCGATTATCGATACAAGCCGGATAAGGCGAAAGAGCTTGTTTACCGTGCCTTTCAAAACTATGCAACGGTTGGTAAGGCGTACGACTTTGCCAGCAAAACGCCCATCGTGGGCAACCCTTATGTCAAGTTCGTGGCCGACCTCGCCCGCATCCTTAAGAACGCCACCACCACCCGGCCGCTTTCGACCATGATGTTCTTGATGCTGCTGCGAGGGGTGGCAGATCTGGCCAGCGAGCTATCAGGCGAGGCGGAGGAGAACAAGAAAGAGCGAGAAGCCCGCAAGTTCATTCCAAAAATTAAGCTCCCTGTTGAATTGCCCTATGTCGGCAACGAAATACCCCTCTTGTGGCAGACGAAATGGGGCGAGGTGAACGTGGCCAGGTTCTTAAGCCCGTATTATCTCTACGATCGAGGCGACGCAGGCAGCGCCGTAGAGGACTTCACCAAATTTATGCCGTACCAACTCCAAAGTACAGACACGCAGACGCCGGGTATTGAAACACTGATGCCGGAATTCTCCGACGTGCTATTAGGTCCGCTCGTGTCGCTGGCGTTTGACAAGGATTTCAGGGGCAAGAGCATCCGCGATCCGGAGGGCAATCGGTTTCGCTCCTCCGGAGCTACGACGGAAGAACAGGCGTTGAATGCAGTCAATTACATTGCCCGTTCCTACATTCCGCTCTTCCCCAGTGCGCAGGACATGTACAATGCTTACCAGGGCAACCCGGACTATTATGGACGCGAGCGGAGTTTAAGCCAGGCCATACTAAACAACTTCATCAAGGTGCAGGAATTCGGCGATAAGCAGTTACAAGAAACGGCAACGCGAGACATTGAATATCTGGTCAGCCGCTTCGAACAATTCAACCGGCAGATTTCAACGATCAACAACCAGGCGAAAGCCGAGGCTGTAGAGATCCGCAACGGCAAAGGAGATACGGCAACCAAGAAACGGCGGTTGGATGAGTTACTGCAACGGCGGAACAAGCGGATTGCCGACCAACTCACCGAACAGGCTGAAGTGGTCAAGGAACTGGAAGAGAAGGTGAGGGCATACCGCTACGACCGGCGTAACATCGGCGAGGCGATCCGGCAGGCGGGGAAGGAAGCTGAGAGGCGAGGGTGGGCGCTGGAAGCTGACCCCAACTAGATATTATTTGAAGAAATCACCGGCAGTTATAGGTTGCGATTCCATGTTTCCCCCTACTACCGGATACAATGTAATTTCGTATATGGAATAACCCTCTTGTGTCTGCTGGAGTCTTATGAGATCGTCGTATTGCGCCGATTGGCTGAAGCCGGGAGAGGTATCAAAAAAGCCGGTAATTCTACCCATTACTAAGGCATCTGGATTCCAATCATTGCCATAGAACGTTTTAATATAATAAGTGCCGTTGGGTATACTTGTCATTTTAAATGAGTCTCCGGCTCTTATGTATTCATTCCTGATTGTTTTATTAGAATTGTAATTAGTTAAGCAAACAACAACATCAGCATCTTGCCCATTCTGGATGGTTATTTGGTTGTAGTAATTCTTGTCATATATCCCTTTGCCAAAGTAATTGTCGTAAGGAGAATCACCAGTATTCAATTGATTGTTTTTCCATTTGCTTGCTAGCGGCTTATCGACAACATACATATTACTGTTATTTTCAACTGCATTGCCGATTTCGGTGGCCTTGTTGCTATTGGCCGAAACTTGGCTGGTCTCTGTTTTATATGGCATTGTTCTCACTTTCGGAAACTCTTCTTCCTTTGAGAAAATATTATAGCCTACTATTAAGCAAATGAGAAGCGCAGCGGCGATATATCTCATATTATTTCTAGTCCAATACCATCCATCGGCTCTCTTTTGCAGAGAGATTTGAGCCTTCAAGCACTGATGCATTTCCACTATTAGATCATTGCCCCGAGCTACTTTTACAAGCTGGCCGACATAATGATTTCTCTCCCTTGCATTCAAGAATCTTAATAAGGGGGGGACGCTGAGGACAAACTCTCTATTCAGGTGATAGGGAACATATAAGTATAAATCGATTAAATCATCATTCAGTACCCTCGAAAGATACTCAGCTATAGCCTCCGTCTTGACCTTAGCTGTTTGCAAATGCCGAACCCCATTACCCATCTGTCTGAGATTAGAGATAATTACAGTAATAAGTTCTTCGGGCGAAGGTTCCCGGCTTTCTTGTGCTCGCTTTTCTTCTCGTACAGCCCCCCTTTTATTGATCGCCTCATCATATGCCTCACGACTATATTCATCCATGAGAACGTCATACGCCTCCTTCACTTCCCTAAACATATGTTCGAAAAAGGGATCGTTGAAATTTTGATCAGGATGAATTTTTAGGGCCAGTTTTCTGTATGCTTGCTTTATTTCTTGCTGACTAGCGTTGCGTGAGATGCCCAGTGTGGAGTAATAATCCTTCATTGTCTAATGGTCATACTGAAAAATGCTATCACCTAATAGGTGGCTTACACACCTTGCAAGGACTATATCTCTTAGCTGCATTTGGTAAAGACACCGCCCTTTTACTCATCCGCAGGTACCGGCAGTTCTCTTTGTGATACTTGCTACCGGTGGCAGTGATATAGACGGTAGTTTGGTCGGTTACATCCTCGCACGCGACCAGAGATGTAAAAGCCAGTAAAAGAAACCATTTAAAGACCAGGTGTTTGTTCAACGCCGGTAGGTTTTGTGACTAATGTGCCTCCCTATATTTCTGCTTTGTATTCAAATGTGCAGAGGAGGCGGAAAGATATAGGATCAGCGTCCCTTCAGTCAATACCTATTTTTCAGTATTCTGTGCGCGTCTCACGGGGGAGTAACTGTCTAAACACCGGGGGCCATCCATCCCGCCCCCGAATTGATCTGACATGACCGGGTACCCCCGAAATTGAAAATCCACACCACCTATACCAACCACCAAACCCACGCTCCCCGATCTGCCCGCCGAAACTGCCCTCATGTTGTCGGCCGTCGTCTCTCCCAAAGTCGCCCGTGAACTGGGCAAGGGTACCCCCTTACGTCCGCTGGACTTCTCTATTCTATCTATGCTCTATGGTGCGGGCGGACATGGCGTAAAGCTGTACCTCATCCCCAAGACGGGCCTAGCCCATTACCGCAATGTGCTGCAACGTGTCGAGGTACTGGAGGAACAAAAGCTAATCGAAATCTATCGGCCGAATACCAAGACTGCACGCTGGGCCCGCCTGACGCCGACAGGAATGCTGCTAACCCACCGCTACTTCACCGAAGTACAAAGGGCGGTAAATCTAATGAAGTACGTGGGAGTAGCGGCGTAACCTAACCTACACGCACGCTAAATGCTAGAGATCCGTAATCGGTTAATTTGAGATCATTCTAACAATATTTTGGATCTTTCTTTTATTGAACTCGCGGCCTGCCTTTAATTGATCGGGGAGAGTGCCTATCTGCTTGATAAAGAGCCTTGTAAGTCCCACCCCCTCCGCTACGCGTCTTTTTGTTTTTGTCCCCCAATCCCACAGGGATAGTACATGATTATTTCCTGCTGCATGGTGATGGTTCATCGCCTTTAAGGCGTGTCTTGTGACACTAATCTTCTAAAAAAAATGCCTCTACGAAGAGACTTCTTACATTGTTAGCGTTTTTGTCTATCAGGAGACCATAGTTCATTGAGGCCCAATACTTTTGCCCCACAATTTTTATGGCTTCAACTTTTTAACCTATTAATGATATCCTTTAGCTTTTCAAATCAAATGTTCAAAGGTTATTATTTGGCTTTTTTTCATATTTATAGTAATGGGTTTTGTGAGTCGGGCTTATGCCCAGTACCCCTGTGATACTTTAATACACAGAACGAGTACGATCCCCAGGATAGCGCAAGTGGGCGCTTCCGAGGTGGTCATGGGAGTGGTAGACTTTCAGGTCCACGTGACGGAAGAGGAGGTATATGCCGAATGGCGGTTTTTGCCTTGCTTCGAGGTCAGCCGCTTTGTGTTGGAACGCTCCCGCAATGGGTTTACCTTTGAGCCGGTTGGCGAGGTTCAGCACCTGCCAAGTCGCGTGGCAAATAAATACCGGCTGACGGACCGCCATCGGTGGGGAGGCGTGACGTATTACCGCCTCAAACTAGTATCCGCAGTAGAACAGGTGGAATACACCTCCCCGGTAGCGATCCGGGTAACGAGGAAGCGGCTGGTTTTATCCCCGAATCCCTGGCAGGGGCAGGGGCGACTCTCAATCAATGCCTCGCTGCCCGGTCAAGAGTGTCGCATTGTTTTTCTTGATTTTAGTGGGCATCTGGTGTATGAGTCTCTACTGCAAGAGCCTTACTTTGCGCTACCGGAAGAACAGTTTGAGCCGGGTATCTACTATTATCGAATTTATACCCCCTTGGAGGTATTGGGACAAGGCAAATGGAAAGTAGACTGACGAACCAGGTGTTAACCGAAGAGGACACGCTAAGGAGTACGGCGTCTTATGATCGGGCCTTTCAGCAAGTGAGTCAACAACGACTCCCCTGGTGGCGCAAGCTGCTGTACTCCCCCTCCACGAATTACCAATGGCAGCACCGGCAGGCGGAGCGAGTCAGGAAGCGATGAAAGGCCACGTTGCCATTGGTAATTCATAGAAGTATCATAAACTAATAGTTGTAGTAGCATGTCGAGAAGAAAGGGGCGGCTTATGAGTTCGGCCCCCTTTTCCTTGCTCTTAATACGAACATTTTCGTAGTTTCAACGATTCTGACAAATCATCATTTGTAGACCTTTGAAAGATCAGGCCGTTTGAGTATCTTGCTATTATACCCCTTAGCAACACTATTCTCCTTGTCAGCAGTCCTCACCCCCGCCTCGCGTGACTCTCATCCACTCGCCCCAAGCCACACGAAGACGCTCACCACCGAGCAAGCTATTAGCTACTTCCGCGCTACGCTGAAGAAGCCGAACAACTACCTTTCCATTGCTAGGCGGTACGTCGAGTTCTGCCAGCAGCATGACTATGCGATTGATCCCATCAGCCTGAGCCTGTTCATCAAAGGGAAGGCGGGGCGACCTCTCGCGGCGAGCGTGGCCAGCGCCGCCCGCAAGTTTGTCCGCTTCTGCCAGGAGCATGGCATTACCCGCATCCTGCCGGAAGATCAGCAACCCAAATTTGCGGATGATCTGCATGAGTACGTACAGGCGTTTTTGCAGCACCATAGCAGCCTACGCGGGGAGAAGTCGGCGCAAACCTACTCGGTCGGCATCCGGATGTTTTTAGAGTTCCTGCAAGAGCGAGGGTTGCCGTTCCACGGTCCTACCCTGAAGCTGTTCCGCAACCAGGCCAGCGCCGAGGGCAAGAGCGCCTTCACGGTGAACAACTATCTCTCCGCCGTCCGGCAGCTGGCGAAGTGGACGCTGGACAACCGAGACAAATACGACTTCACCGCCGAGCAACTCGACGGCTTACGCGACGTGGCCAGCGTCAAGGGGCTGGAGTGCAATACGAAAGCCTACTACAAAGAACCCCTCACCGAGGCGGAACGGCAACACCTGCTGGCCACCGTGACCGCTCCGCGTGCGAAAGCGGCAATTGCCCTGATGGCCTACTCGGGGTTGCGGATCGTGGAAGTGGCACGCCTGGAGCGTAGCGACGTGAAAGAGAAGGAAGGAATTGTGATGGTGTTAGGCAAAGGCAAGCGCACCAAGCAGCCGGTTCGCCTGTTTGACGTGGCGGCAGACGCGCTCCACGACTGGATGACCGAGGTGGAGGGAAAGCGGCTGTTTGACGTGAGTACGGATATGCTCCGCAAAGAAATCAACCAGTGGCTACGCCGTGCCGATCTGAAACGCGAGGGCATCAGTGCCCACAGCCTGCGCCACACGGCCGCGCAGGTGTTGATCCAAAAGGGCGTCGATCCCATCTATGTGCAGCGCCAGCTACGGCATGCCCAGTTTACTACCACACAGGTGTACATCAACAAGGAGACCGAGAAGCAGTACCTAGAGGCGTTGCCCACGGGAATGTAGGCGCTGTATTTGTAGATCAAAGATAAATTGCTACCTTAGTGTATACTGTAACGATACGGTATACACTAACCCGTATATGTAGTGATACACAGTTTTAAAAGTAAACCGCTTCGAAAGCTATTTGAAAAAGGAGATGCCAGCGGTTTACCGCCTGAACAGGTGCAGAAGATACGACGTATTCTATTTAGATTGAATACAGCAAAGAGTCTCAAGGATTTAAATGCTCCCGGTCTAGGGCTTCACAAGTTAACCGGAAATCTGGAAGGATTTCATGCCGTTAAGGTAACGGGCAACTGGAGAATCATCTTCAGGTTTGAAGAGGAAACTACGTATGACGTTAATTATATCGACTATCACTAAATAACAGCCATGGCTTAGCGAGCTTACAATTCTGAACCTTTCTCTCACAATATCCCCGGTCTGACAATGTCCACTATTCACATAATGTATAATCCTCCCCATCCCGGAGAGATTATACGAGAAGACTACATGACCCCTCTTGAACTTAATGTAACGGAAACTGCCGAGGCATTAGGAATCACCAGGGCGAACCTATCTCGAATCCTGAACGGCCATGCAGGCATTTCGCCCAATATGGCATTAAGACTATCGATGGCCTTTAGTACTAGCCCCGATATGTGGCTGAACATGCAATTGCAGTACGACCTATGGCAGGAAAGCCAACATCACCCCGAGATGAAGGTCAAACAGTTATATAGTACTGAAGAAGCTTAACAAAGAACCCGGCCACACCAGCCGGGTTCTCTTTTACTTGGTACATGAGAGCGCTCGTGTGTTCATTTTATAGGGTAGTTCTCCTGTATCGCGCCTCGCTATAATATTATGACTAGGGTGTGTCTGCAAACTAAGCGAAAAGTTTGATGGCAGCTATAAAGATGACCGCTTCATAATTAGCGGCTCTTTTCTCGTATCCACTCGTCTGAACTGCTTAAGCCGTTTGATGACGCCGCCTTTAGGTTTGCTGTGTAGTACAAAAGCAAGAATGAGCGTAGCTTTAAAAACAATACCGGTTCAGGTGAACTATGGCCGCCGCTGGACAAGACCCAATCCGCGATTCAGTACCTGAGCTGGTTAATAAGGGTAAGCTCCAACCGGGTGGCCGGAGCCATAGAAATTCGGGTAAGACCCATTAATAAGCGGGGCGCCCCGTGGCGTTTTGAAAGTGCTCTATCATTCATTTTAACTTGATAGCTATGCAATGGCACCGGCCACCCGGTTTTGTTTTTCATCGGAGTGGACGTTAGCGGCCCTCCGCGCGGCAAAAACGCTCTTGACTTCGCTGTGAGAAATTGTCATCAGATGTTTTTTCATGTACAGATCAGTAACACTTCTACGGGGCTGGCTCGGCGTATCGATCAATACAATATCGTAGTTCTCGTCCGCCGCGCCGATGTATTCGCGGAACCGGAGTATGGGAAGGTCTCCCTCGTGTTCCGTCTCCCAACTGAAGGACCCCACCGGATAGAGACTATCCCCACCCTCTTTCACTTCTTGTCGGCGGATGCTGATGGCGGATTGCTGGGGATCGGCATCTGTCCTGCGGGTGGAAGACGTGCGGCTCGACTAGGGACAAATCTGAGTACTGGGCAAGGGCAAGGCCACCCGCAAGCCGGTGAAGTTGTTTGCCGCAGCGGCCGAAGCGGTGCGGTTGTACCGAGCGGCCGCCCCGGAGGGGGCCGGAGCGCTGTTTCCGGGGCTGACCATGGCGCAGGTGCGCAAGTGGGTGAACGGCTATCTGCACGCCTTGGGCCTGAAGTCGGCGCGGGTGTCCGCGCACTCGCTGCGGCACACGGCCGGGCAGGTGCTCATCGCCAAGGGGGTGGATCCGGTGCACGTGCAGCGGTAGTTGCGCCACGAGCAGTTCGAGACCACCCAGTTCTACATCCGCCAGCAGACCGAAAAGGACTACTTCCACCAGATGCCCGATCAGGTCTGACCCGGCTTTGAAATGTCTCTAGCCTACGCTATACTATATTATATATAATATATAGTGTATAATGTATAATATAAAATATAAAATATAAAATATAAAATATATGTTTTAGGTCGTTGCCACCTCAGTTCCGTAGTACGAAATGGGGAACCAGATGGATATGCATTGACCGAAAAGCCGCTTACGGTAACGCTAGCGGATGGACTTTGAGCAGCGGGGACGGGTGGTGTTTGGCGAGCCGGAAGCCTTCCCATCGCCCCCTCGGAGCATCAGGCATCGTTACGTTTTGCCTGCATGCCCTCCGGACTCTACCCCCTTCGCCTGATGGGAATGAGCCTGGCGCCGGTTGCCCGGTTGCGTTGACTGCCACATCAGCCCCACAAAGTCCACGTACACCTCATGCGTTTCTTCTCGGCTAACGAAGCGTCCCTGAGGATGCGTTCAACGACCTCTGCAGCAGCTGGAGGGGGCGTTTGATCGCCCTGGACGGAAGTGCTGAGGGGAGTGGAGACGTCAGCGGTACAAAGCCTTTCTACTTATCGTTGCAAAGCTATTCCGCGGGCCCGCACACCAGGCCTGCCCGGCGTGTCAAGGGTGCGCTGCGCGCCAGCCCCTTTTTAGCGTACCCTGAAAGCCCTCGCGCCGTAAGCCGGGACTGGCCCCTGGACACGCCTTTTTCCGCTCCATGAAGTGGCAACTACGTGAGAGAAGGCCCCCCTCACCGGGATTGCCGGAAGCATTTTTTCTTTCACAAAAACCCCCTTTTACCCATGGAGCGTACTTCGCAAAAAACCGATCTTTACCAACTGATCACCGACCTGATGATCGAAAAACTGGAAGCGGGCCAGGTGCCCTGGCGCAAGCCCTGGAGTAACTACGGCCTGCCGAAGAATTTCTACACCGGACGGGAGTACCGCGGCATCAATGCGTTTTTACTGCATAGCCTGCCCGATACGCCGCCCTACTACCTCACGTTCCGGCAAGCCAGGTTGCTGGGCGGTCATATTCGTAAGGGAGCCCGTGCGGTGCCCGTCGTCTACTGGAACCGTTCCTACCGGGAGGCGGAGAGCGGTCGCAAGCTGACCGAGGAACAAGCCCGGCAGCACCCGGCCGACGCGGTGATCGTGCATCCCTATTTAAAAGCCTACTGGGTTTTTCCCGTGACCGCGACCGAGGGCATCGCCTGGCAGGAGGCGCAGCCGCAACCGGCGTCCGCTCCGGTACTCGCCCCCTTACAGGCGGCCGAAGCGATCGTGAGCGGCATGCCTTGTCCGCCCCTGGTGCAGCACGAAGCGCCGCAGGCCTATTACCAGCCGGCCCGGGATCTGGTCAACCTGCCCGCCCCAGCGCTGTTCTCCCGGCCGGAAGAGTACTACAGCACGCTGTTTCATGAACTGATTCACAGTACCGGCCACCGCAAGCGGCTGCACCGGGTGGAACTGGACGAACTTAGCAGCGGCACGGCCGCCATGAAGCGGGAGAGTTACAGCAAGGAGGAACTTACGGCCGAATTGGGGGCAGCTTTCCTCTGTGGGGTGGCCGGACTCACCCCCGCGACGGTCGACAATTCCGCCGCCTACCTCGCCGGATGGCTCCGGGCGCTACGCAACGACCGGAAGTTCTTGGTCGAGGCCGCCGGGAAGGCCCAGAAGGCAGCCGACTACATTCGCGGTCTGACTCCCCCTGCGGAAGCGGGCGCCCCTGCAGAAGGAACGACCGAACGCGCTACCGCGGCAAAAGCGGAAGATAAGGTTCCCTACGTACGCCTGGCGACCAACCAGCAAAAGGCGGATGTGCTTTTGCTGCTGAGCCATCGGCAAATCACGGCCGAGGAAAAACGGGACTGGGTGGCGGGCATCAACCGCCTTCCTTACGAGCGTGCCCAACAGCTGATCCGCAACCTGAAGGCGCTCATCCGGCAGCGCAACGGCGAACGGTGAAAAAATCGCCGCCCGCTCCGGCGGGCGGTTTTGCTTTTTACCCGGAAGGTCTTTCTCGCCGCTGGTTCAGCGGGCATTTTTCAGCAAGCCTGCGTCAGCAGGACCGTTGTGTGAGCGGAGCGTAATTCGTATCTTCACTTCAACAACCCTTTGAGCCCTCATGAGCCAGCTGTCTTTGCTTACCGGTTCCGCCGCTCCGATTCCACAGCGGTATCAGCAGATCCTCGACCTGCTCGATGGCTATACGAAAGGCACGGTCAGCTATGAGACGATCCTCAACCTGGATGAAGAGGAAAAACGCCTGGCTCGCAACTACCGCAGGCAGCGCATGAATGCCTGGGTCGAAGAATTCGTTCCGGAAGTCAAAGACCTGGATCAAGATGAGTCTCGTTTCCTGGAGGGGGGAGCCGATGCCGCCTTTGACGACGACGCTACGCAATAACCTACGCCGCTTCTGCCCCGTTCCTGTTGACCCGCTTTACCCTACCAGACGCGCTGAACGTCCCTTTTCAGGGTGGCCCGGACGACGAGCTGAACACGCTTCGCCTGCGCTACCTCAAAAAAGAGCTTCGAGAGAATCCGGCCGTTAAGGCGGGCTACATCCGGCAAGGCGTGCAGGCTTTTTTGCCAGGGATGCAGAAACTTATCGATCGTCTGCCGAAAGGAAGCCAGCTTCTGATCACGCCTTCTGCCAGTAATACCAACCGCATCCCTGTTTTACTGGCCGTGGCCATGCAGAAGCAACGACCTGATTTGCAGCTGATCAATCTGCGGGAAAAGATGGTACGTGTACTTCATGAGACGGAAAGCAAAGTAAAGGATAATTACGCCGTGCGGGCCGTTGATCCCCGGCGTTACCGGATCCACCAACAACTGGTGCAGCGGGCTTCCGTGCTGCACCAGGCCCCCCTTTATTTGTTGGATGATTCCATTTCAGAGGGCGATACAACGATGATGCTGCACCGGGAGCTGTCGCGTGCCGGCATCCACGCGCAAGGGGGCATCCTCACGGCGGTAGCCCGGGAGCGCTACCATGTACGTACGTCTGACCTGACCAGGCTGTACGAAAAGTTACTCCCCCATTGTCCCAAGGACTACTCCCGGGAGGCACTCGCACAGGAGCTGTACCAGGTGTTCGCCGGTTTTCCCCGTAAGAAACTCCTCAACTTCGAGCGGTCCTGCAGTATAGGGTCGCTGCGCAAGCACCCCCTCCAGGCATTTGATTTCCTGCGGCAAACGGCTACGTATCTGGTAGCGGCCTCACTCGACCCCCACCAGGTCGTGCAGCGACTGGCACAGTTTCAGGCTTCCCAGGTACGAGCGGAATCCCCCGAACGCAAAAGAGGAGTTGGACGCTGAAAACTCCCTAAAACTCCGTGCAGAGCGCTTGGAGAGTAAGACGCGTCTACAACCTGCGGGAATCCTTCTGCCTACGCGCTGATGCGCCTTAAAAACCTCTATTAGTTATGAGGTGTCACGTATTACATATTATTTCTTTTGTTCATCCGGATGCCGATGGGACACGAGCTCAGGGCGTAAGGTCGTACAAGCGTAACAAGAGAAAGACAGGGAAGGGCCGGTTCATCTTCTGAGGCGGAATCGTTGGTCGGCCTGCAGTAGGGAAAGCAGGTAGAGATGCGCTCCTCCCCCACCCTGGTGTACTTTGACACGGGGTTCGGGCATACAGGCCTGATCAACGGGGGGCCGCTTCGGCTTACCTCCCCCACACAGCGCCGTCCGGCTCAACCCGGTCAGTGGCTTCAGGTGTATCGTACCCCCGCGCCGCCCTTCCCACGTATAGTATCTTAAGACCGGATTGTTTACCTTATTGCCGTAGCCCGCTACGTAATGAACCTCTTCGTCCCCCTTTTCCTGATTACGCTGGGCTGGCTAGGTCATTACCTGCTGGAGCGGTATCGCCGGCTCCTTTCGCCGGGCGTGAGGGATGCCTTCAGCCTCATGATCATTCTCTGTATGTTTACGGGAGCCATGATGTGCCTGCAGCAACTCTTTTCGTAACGGGTTTACCTTTGCCGCTATGTCGAACACGAACACACGCTTCCATCAGAGTATTGCCAAAGAACCGTTTCGTCTCGCCGTTTTCCGGGAAGATGAGATGCTGGTGAAAACGTTTTTGGTATATGCGTGCTACAAGTTGGATACCGATGTGTTTGGCTTTCGCCGGATCGATCTAAAGGATTTTGCGCAGGAGATGGGTTACAGCACCATCAGCCATTTTCAGGAGCGTGTCCCGGATCCGATTCAGCTGCAAGGAAAAAGTGCGGAAGAGATCGCGGCCATGCGGGCAGACCCGGACGTGTTTATCTTCGAGACGCGCTTTGAAAACATGCTGTATAAACTTCACGACATCAGTGTGGACCTGATGCACCGGGAAGATTACGATGCGAACACCAATCGCTTTACCCTGCGGAAAGAGCGCCTGCTCCAGGAGGTACACGTGTATGAGGACAAACACAACCGCAACCGGAAATACTACGACGTCAAGTTCACCGAGTACTTCCTGACCAGCCTGTCACAGCGCTACTTGTTGCTGGACAAACGTGCTTACTCCAGTTTGAGTCTGCACACTAAGAAAATCAGAATCCAGGATCTGTACCTTCGCCTGGTGGAAGCCAAGCATTCCTTACGCCTGAAGGGCATCAACGCCTATGAAGAAAATTTCGATGCCCTGTGCCGCTGCCTGGGCATCGATCATTATACGACCCAGAAGCGCAAAAAGCAGAAGCTGAACGAATGCTTCGACCTGATTCAGACCCATTCCCCCGAACTCAATTTTGTGGTCCAGTGGGCGGCGAACGGGAAGCACCTGTACAAGCCGATTGTCTGTTACGGTGAGAACGTTCCCCTAACCAAGATGCAGCGCAAACGCCTGCGGATGTACATCTTCAACAGTCTGTTGCGCTACACCTTCCTGAATGCCTTTGTCGAACTGCATCGCCAGTACTACAACCAGGACGGACGGTATTACTTCGAGCAATGGATGAAAAATCCAGTAGCCAACGTTGAGGAAAAGCGACTGGCCTACCGGGAGGCGCATGAAATGTGCTTCAATAAGCCCGTGGAAAATACGGAAGCCATCGACTTTTATATCAATTACCAACGGCATCTGGGTATAGGTCCAGAAGAAACATAAAATATATGTTTTTAGGATAGGCTTGTACTAGCCGATAAACAGGGTTGGTTATATAATAAAAACTATGTTTAACAAGCGTTATGTCTCCTGTTCCCTATTTAACCCGAATGGATACTTGTGCAGGCCATAGCCCTCCCTATCCGGTACTTCAGGTGCTTCCGCCTAGTTCTTGACCCCTCCGTATCTGGTACCAAGACCACTCCCTATTTGGTACTGGTAAGCGGAGAGGGCCTCTTGGTCCTGCAAAACAATAGCTTGATAAATGCTTTTTAGGAAACAAAATATAATTTTATTGTAGAAACATATGATATTACCTGTTTGGTCTATCTGCCTTCACGTGCTATAGCCCCTATTCTCCGCATCCGGTACCCTAGCGATTGCAACTAAAACGCATCGCTCCCTATCTGGTACCAACCCCTCCCTAGCCGGTACCAACCCCTCCCCATCTGGTACCAGTGGCTTACCGCTCCCTATTCGGTACCAGCCAGATAGCGTCTGTGTGGATTAAAGGCTGATTTAAAAGGAATCAGCCGCCACCACCCTGAAAATTGACTTGTAACCGCTCCCTATCCGGTACTTAACGCATGAAAAAATCCTTTATTCTGACCACTGAGAAGCTCATGCCCTCCTTATCTGGTACCCTTTAAGTAGAATAAAATAACTACAACGCTGTAAGTATTTAAAATAGAGTACCGGATAAGGAGAAGACTTTCCACACAGCTAGCAAATGCCTTTTTTGCTAGGCGATCGATTTTTACTCTAGGGGAAGGGAAGAACATTGAAACGCTTCTACTCCTAAACAGGCTGCCGCTTGGGTTAGGCGTTCGCAAAAAAGCAAGATGTCTTTTGTGGTACCACAAAACAGGTAATTTACGGCATCACACCTCGTAGAGGCCCTTTCTCCTGTATTTATCCTTTAAAATCCATGTCCAATTCATCCCAGTCTAAGTCTAAAGATCCTGCCCGTCAGGGGCGTCCCCGTGTAGAAGAACCGAAACTTCGCCGCAATCTGCTTAAAGTCTACCTGAGCGATGAAGAAGAGAAGGCTATCCTAGCGGCTTTCGAGGCTTCTGGCAAGCAAAGTCTGAGTGAATACACACGCGACATCCTATTAGCACGTAAAACGGCGTATATCAATGTCAGGGAGCTTCTGACTACTCTCTCAAAGCTCGGCCAGGAAGTTAGTGGTGCCAAAGCGGAAGTCACGAAGATCGCTGATCAGATCCGGGAAACGGTCCAGCAGGGCAACATACTGGACGATACAACCGTGCAGGCGTTTACCTGCCAGTTGGAGGCATACGTGCGCATCAAGCGGTCAATAGACGCCTCATTCCGCAAGCTCATCCAGCTTAAGTAAAGCATACTATATGTTATGTATTGTATTAAACATAATGATTCTTATTATAAAACATAAAGTATATTATACATCACATATTATGCAAAATATAATATGTGGATTGCTATAAAGATGAAAACAAAAAACATATATTATTTACTACATACTACATACTACATACTACATACTACATACTACATACTACATACTACATACTACATACTACATACTACATACTACATACTACATACTACATACTACATACTACATACTACATACTATCTAATGAATGTTGTGTATTAGTTAATGTGTTTTCTTACTTTACGGATTAAATAAAATGTATTTATGGTGGTAAAGATCCTGGCCGCGGCCACGACCTTTCAGGGCGTACACTATAGCGAGCGAAAGAACGAACAAGGACAAAGTGCACTGTTACTCGCGGAAAATTTTCCAATGCAGGGCTTCGTGACGGATTTTGGACGCAAGGACTATATCCAGTATATGGAAAGTGTCTGTGCCACCAACGGAAGGGTGAAAAAGCGGCAGTTTCATGCAGTGCTTTCGGCCAAAGCCCATGATGTCAATTTTGCTGAGCTGACGCAACTGGCTAAAGCTTTCCTGGACGAAATGGGGTACGGCCGGAACCCCTACCTCGTGTACGGCCATACGGATACGGCTAACCACCATGTACATATGGTCTCTACCCGGGTTACGCCGGAAGGAAAAAAAGTAGACCACGCTTATGAGCGAATCCGCTCCCAGAAAGTCATTGCCTCTCTTCTTCAAACCAACCCGGCCCTGGCCGCGGCCCAGGCAGCTGAAAAAGCACTGACCTACACAGTTACGCAAAACGGGTCCATTCGCCAGCTGCTGGCACAAGAAGGATACCAGACCCGACTGACAATCGCTGGGGAGATGGAGGTCATCAAGTACGGTCTGGTACAGCACGTCATTGGCCAAGAGCAACTGGCCACCTGTCTCACCCAAGCCGATGCGCCCGAAACCCAGGCGCGGCTTTCCGGACGCTTACAGCAACTACGCTCCCTGTTCGCCAGGTATCGCCCTTTGTTAAACCCTGATGCTTTTCAGCGCTACTTGAGCGCACATCATCAGCTTGCCATTCTCCACCACACTTCCGCATACACCGTATTGGATCATGCCCAACGGACCGTATTTGCCGGTTCGGAGGTAATGCAGCGGGAAGAACTCCTGGCCCCGCTTACGACCGAGGCAAAGCGACAGGCCGCTCACTGGCATGCAACGCGTTGCCAGGAGGCCTGGGTTTCAGAGCATCGCGGGCGTACCCTGGCTGAAACCGTGTCTGCCCTGGGCTACCGACTGGATCCGCAGGGCGCCCTTTACCTGGGAGAAGAGGCCGTTGGAGTACAACTGACAGACGAAATGCACTGCGTTCAGCAGGCAGTCAACGTAAGGATTTCCCCAACCTTGGACCCTCAGCATAGCTGGCCCCTGCTGGTCGTTGCCTATGAACTAAAAGTGCAGGGGGGGGCACCTCCGCAAACTGGGCTGCCCACTGCTACGGCCGCGGATCTGCGCAATACCCGCTTCAAGCTCGAAGAAGTGGCCTATGCCTACGACCAGGGTGCGGCGCTGCAGGAACTGCGCCTGGTTGTGTTGCAGGATCCAGGCGGAGTTCACTATGTGCTGGATCAGGAGCAGGGGTGCCTGCATGCCTGGCAGGAGGTAGGCAATCGCTTCATCGCACCTGAAAAGCACAGCATGAATCCGATGCGCAAGGCCCAGGCGCATGCGCCCGGGCCGCCGGAGGGAACACCAGCTGTCCGGTCCGGGTTCGAAGGGGTGACTTTTCGGACATTGGGCTCTTTGTACGACGTAGATGACGGGGAAGAGCAGAAGCGGGCTGGTCGCCTGCGCAAGCGCCGTGCCCATTAATGAAAAACTCACGCTTTAAAATCGACAATACTTTACATGAACATCATCATTGCCAATCAAAAAGGCGGTGCCGGCAAGAGCACCCATTGTATCCTGCTGGCCAATTACCTGGTACTGGAAAAAAAGAAACAAGTGCTGGTGCTCGACCTGGATTTTCAATCCAGTGTCAAGGACCTGTGGGATCAGGATCGTGCCAATTATGCCGATACGCCCCCGCTGTACGAAGTCATCAACAAAGAACTCTCGGAGATAGGAGAGGTGCTTCAGATGCTTCAAGGCATAGGTGACGATCAGATCATCCTCTTTGATCTGCCGGGATACATCAATGATAACGCTCTGGTGCCGGTTTTCGAACAGGCGGACTTGGTGATCTGCCCTTTCGCTTACGATAAGATCACTTTCGAGAGTACTTACGTGTTTGCGCAAGTGCTGCGCAGGCTCAATGAGTCGGCTCCTGTCGTGTTTCTGCCCAACCGCCTGAAAAGCTCAGTCAAGTACGCCACCATCGAGCAGGTGAACGAGGCGCTAGGTACGCTCGGGGCTGTAGCCCCCGCCTTGCCGGATAAAGTCGCTTACCAACGCATTGACACTCAGACAATACCCAAAGATATTCAGGAGGAATTAAATGCTTCTTATGAATATATATTAGAAAAATATTCGAATAAGTAATATTTTTTAATTGGATTTAAGATTATTTGCCCGCTTTTTTGATTAATGTGGGCATATTTATTTGTTTTTATTCACACCTATATATATTTGCAATGAGTGGAACGAAAGATATTACGGCATTAGCTAGCCTGATCAAGGGTAAGAAGCAGGAAGTTACGGCCACGCCGCTTCCGCAGGAAGCTTCCCGACCCGCTGAGGCAGCGACGGAAACCACCGAGACGGGTGCGGCTCGCAAAGCATCACCCCGGAAACGTAAAACGTCTGATCCCTCATCCCTTACGCAGTTTATGACGCTGGTGGAAGAGATTAACCAAGTAGGGGAAGAGTTTGACAACACTGGTATTCTCTATGTGGACGGAGATATTCACGAAGTGCTGAAGCTGTTGAAAACCAATTGTAAGCTAAAAATTTCCTCGCTGGGGAATTACCTTCTCAAGGCGTGGATCGAAGAGAATCAGGCGGCCATTAACGCCGCGCTGGTGAAAAAAAGGAACAAATTTCTGGATTGACCCATGAGTTGGCTGCACTTTCTGTTCATTCTTACCGGAGGATACGGGACCTACTATGGTGCAGTCATCGCCTGGGATGTTCTCAAGAACAGAAGGGGTCGGCAAACGGAAGAAGATAGTTACTACTCTCTGGCAGAGCTGGACACCGAGCCGGTGGTGACGCCGCAGGATCCCCCGATGCCTGACAGTGCTCCTGTTTCGGAGGTGTTGCCGCCTGTTGCCGGTACCGAACTTTTGGGAGAGGAAGCCGAGAAGGCTGCGTCTGAGGAGTTCGACATGGAAGCGCTGCCGCTTTTTGGGGCGCCTGAAGAGCGACTCAATGGGGAGGAAGATGTGCTACCCATCGGGGGGGATCTTATGTTCCACCGGCCTCCGACGGGGCAGGGGCTTTCCCTGTCTGAGCTCATGAAGCAGGTAAAAGCGGAAGCCCAGGTGGCCAGCAGTCAGATTGAATTTTCGTGAACAGTCATATAGCAACTTTTACCAACTCCATATGTGCATGAATTACTCTTCTGACCGCTTTGCTAAGCGCAGACGCAACTCCTGGCGCTGGCTCCTGATCGGCTTGCTTTCTACCCACCGGGTGCAGGCCCAGGGAGGACAAAATGCAATTAATGCAGCGACGACGGAACTGCAGACCATGGTTGATCCGGTCAGCAACTTTATCCTGGTGCTAGGTGCCATCATCGGTCTGATCGGTGGCGTACGCGTGTTTATCAAGTGGAACAACGGGGATCAGGATGTACAGAAAGCCATCATGGGCTGGTTTGGCAGTTGCCTGTTTCTCATCATTGTCGGCGTCGTTATCAAAGCCTTTTTTGGCTGATCAGCTTAATGCAGGACACCCCTTTTGCCTACGCGGTCTACAAGGGGTTGCAACGACCCCTTGTGTTTCTGCATTTTAAAGGCGTCTGTATCTACTGGGGCATCGGCTCTATTTTTCTGGGACTGGTGGTCGGCATGCTCTTTTTTTCTCTACTGGGCTTCCTGTGGGGACTCCTGAGTATGATTCTGATCCTGGGCATCGGCCTGGGCATTACCTTAAAGAAGCAGAAACAGGGCCTTTATAACAAGAGACGTACGCGAGGGGCCGTCATGCTTCCTCCCACTTTCCATCGCTCCTATGGCCAAGGCAAAAACCTTTGAACTTCCCTACATCGGGTTTTCCCGTGACCCGATTCCCCTCGTTTTTACGCAGAATGCCGACTACTCCGTCGTGATCCGAATCCAGAATCCGGTCTTGCAATATGCCGCAGACCAGAGTCAGTACTTAGGATTTCACAAGTTACTGCAGTTGATTGCGAAAGGATTGGGCAGTGGCTACACCCTGCACAAGCAGGACGTCATTGTCAGGAAACAATTTCGGACAGAGGCATTTACTGCCCAGCAGGACTTTCTCAGCCAGGCGCACGAGCGTCACTTTCAAGGACGTATTTACACAGAAATTACGACTTACCTAACCCTGACCCGACAGGCGAAACGCGGGGTTTTCTTTACGTACGACGAACGCCAGTACAAACAGTTCATCCTGGACGTACAAAAGGTAGTCGAGCAGTTGAAAGCCCGTAAGATGCAGCCCGTTATGCTGGAGGAGCGAGACGTGAAACACCACTTGAAGCGTCTGTTGGCCGGTAATTTTGCAGATGAGCACTTTTCCCTAAGCAACTTCGACTGCAGTGACGAAGCCATTTCCCTGGGCAATGCCCAGATGAAAATCGTCTCCCTCGTGGACATCGACGAAGTCAACCTGCCGGGAACCCTGACTCCCTTCTCCGAGATGGACGAACTGGGCTATCCGTTTCCTATGGACCTGCTGACCTTCCTGCTGAAGGTTCCCGGTGAAGTGGTGATTTACAACCAGTACCTTCTCATTCCGGAGCAGCACAAAACCCTCAAGGGGCTGGAAGCCAAAAAGAAGCGGCACGAGAGCTTTCCAGGTCCGGAGAATGAGACCTGCATTCGCGACATCAACGCGATGTTACAAGATGTAGCCAGCATGGGGCAACTGGCCGTGTATGCGCACTTCAACATACTGATCAAAGACGATCCGGAGCAGATTCACCGCAGTGTCAACTACCTCGAAGGCGAACTCTTTAATATCGGCATCATCCCGAGTAAAAATGCCTACAACCAGCTGGAGCTGTTTCGGGCCATGCTACCCGGGAACGCCGGAGAACTGCAGTCCTATGACTTGTTTCTGACCAGCCTGGATGCCGCACTTTGTTTTTTTTTTAAGGAGCGACTGCCCTCTCATGAAGCGAGCAGCTTCCAGGTCTACTTTTCAGATCGCCAGGGTATTCCTGTGGCCATCGACACGCTGGACCGGCCCATGGAAACCGGACGCATCAACAACCGCAATATGTTTGTTCTGGGCCCGTCAGGCAGTGGAAAGTCATTTTTTACCAACCACCTGATCCGGCAGTACTTTCTTTATGACATGGACATTGTGCTGGTGGATACCGGACACAGCTATCAGGGGTTGTGCAGCTACTACGGTGGCCGCTACATCACCTACGAGGAGGGCCGCCCCATTACCATGAACCCGTTTCGGGTGATGCCGGAAGAATACAACGAAGAGAAACGCGAGTTTCTCAAGTCACTCATCGGGCTATTGTGGAAAGGGACCGAGGGCCAGCTTACGACGATTGAAGATACGGTCATCTCCAGCGTCATTGCCCGTTACTATACCCGCTACTTCAAAGCCGAGCGGCCCGACCCGTCCGGCCTTTCGTTCAATAGCTTTTATGAATTCAGTCTTCGGGAAATTGAGTCGATCCGGCTCTCTGAGCAGATTCCCTTCAACCTGGACGAATACCGTTATATTCTGAAGAAGTTTTACCGGGGCGGTGAATACGACCAGATTCTCAACAATGCTTTCGATACGAGCTTATTCGAGGAAAAATTCATTGTCTTTGAAATCGATGCGATCAAAGAACACCGGCTTTTATTTCCCATCACCACCATCATCATCATGGACGTGTTCATCCAGAAAATGCGTCATAAGACTAACCGCAAGGCCCTGATCATCGAAGAGGCCTGGAAAGCCATTGCCTCCCCCATGATGGCCGGTTACATTCTCTACCTCTACAAAACGGTCCGAAAGTTCTTCGGCCTGGCGGCGGTCGTTACCCAGGAATTGGATGACATCATTGGTAATCCGATCGTCAAGGATTCCATCATCAACAACTCGGACACCATTGCCCTGCTGGACCAGACCAAGTTTCGGGATAATTACGATGCGGTATCCCGGCTGCTCAGCATCAGTGAGGTAGAGCAGAAAAAGATCTTTACGATCAACCAGCTGACCAATAAAGAGGGGAGAGGACGCTTCAAAGAAGTATACATACGCCGGGGAAAAAGCGGAGAAGTCTACGGCGTAGAAGTATCGCTGTTTGAATACCTCACGTTCACCACGGAGCGGCGGGAAAAGGAGTTGGTGATGCAGTACGTCCGCCACTACGGCAGCTATCGGATTGGCCTACAAACCCTTATTGCCGACCTGGAACAGGCGCAGGTGTCCCTGGCCGAATTCATCGGCGTGGTGCAACGCGCGCTGGTGTTCTTTGCGCCTGCGGAAACCGCCCTGACTGCGTTCCTGGCGCAGCAAGCTCCTACGGGAACCTCCGTCTACCACCATGCTCAGGAGGTGGTACACCACCGTGGGGCGGCGTCTTCCCCTGACGCAGCAACGCGTATGGCCATATGACTCGTGCCCTTTTCATTTTTCTGATCATGGGAATCGGAGGGCGTTCGGCACTTCAGGCTCAAAAGGTATTTGACGCGTCCGTCGTCTCGGCACTTGTGATTACACACCGCCAGACACAGGAATCCCTGAAAGAAATCAAGAACAACGAAGGAAAGCTCTCCGGGATGCAAACCCTGATGGCCAGGCAGATGGAAGAAATCAAAACCATTGAAGAGCACCTGTTCCACCGTCTGGATCAGGTAAACGGATTGATTACCACCGGAAAGGATCTGCTCTACGCCACCACCCTGGTACAGCACATCGGGGTCTACCAGAAAGAAATGGTGGACTTAGCCCGAGAAGATGCCACCCTGGCGCTGGTCGCAGCCCGCACTGAACTTGCCCTGCTGAAACGCACCAAGCACTTGGTGCTTTACCTGAGCATCACGCTCTTCACCCAGGAAGGGAGTTTTGTCCTGCCGCTGATGGACCCGGGAAAACGCATGGCCCTGACTCGACACGTTCTGGATGAACTGCGCCTGATGCGGGGAATGGCCTATGGCGTGGTGCGTCGCATGCGGGTGGCCCGCCGGGCCAGCCACCTGCAGCAGCTTCTCGGCACGGCGGGCGCATTTCCAGATCGTGGTGGTGATCATGTCCGACAACTCTTACAACAACAAGGATGGTGAAAAACAACTTCTATCTCCTGATCCTCAGTTTCTTCTTCTGGTACGGGTACGGCACCCTGAGGGCTCAGACGGTCGTGATCGATCCTACCGTGGTCAGTGTCCTGGTGGCCAACCATACGCTGCAGCAGGCGACCCTAGAAGGCATCAAAGAGAAAGAGAAAAGTATTGCAAACTACCAGCAAGCCATTACCCTCAAGCTGGTAGAAATCAAAGCCCTTGAGCAGAAAGTCTTCAACTCCATGAAACAGGCAAATGCTTTGATCAAAAACAGCAAAGACATTGTATACGCCAGCACGGTTGCCAAGGACATTGCGCGCTACCAGCGTCAAATGCTTCAATTGGCCGGAGAAGATCCCCTCCTGTTGACCGTCGCGGCAAAAACGGAGCTGGAGTTGATTAACCGGACGGCGGATCTGATGCAGTACATCTACCAGATTGCCTTGAAAAAAAACCAGGACAGCGACCTCCCTTTTTTGTTGGACCAGTCCCAGCGAATGGAAATTATTCGTCATGTGGTCGATGAGTTACGCCTCATGCGGGGCATTGCTTACGGCATCGCACGCCGGATGCGCCTGGCCCGACAGGTGGGACTATGGCAAGCCTTAAATCCTTTTCAGATCCGGTTTCCCGACAACGGAGCCGCCATCGTACGTGATTTACTAGCCCGCTGACGTCATGAGACCCATTATATCTTTTGGGATGTGGGGCCTGATTGGTCAGCTGACCCTGACTTCGGTGGAAGCCCAGACGGTTGTGATTGATCAGGCCAAGCGGCGTCAACTGGAGAGCATGGTGTTCATGCGCTGGAGCAAATCCTACTTCCGACCCAAGTGGTATTACCGCCTCATGCATAACCAATACCGAACGGGCGAAGACCGCCGCACGATTCTGCAACTGACACCCACCCTGGCCTTTACGGAGATCAACCGGCTAAAATCCGAAGACGAGGAGCAATCGGTTGAGGTGATGCAGGAGCAGAGGGTTCGGGAAGCCCTGGATCGCTCGGCCAATTTGACCTACCAGCTGGTGTACCGGAAATCACTTGCGCAGCAGCTAGCCACCCTACAGCAGCTGGTGCAGGACTGCGCTGTGCTGGGGCTGGACCCCTCGTCCCTTCAACGGGTTCGGGACGAGGTCGAGCGTCACCGCGACCGGATCGATCAGATCCGGCAGGCCTATGTGGAAGAAGGTAGGAAAATGGAACAGTGGATGCAACTCGAAAACGATCTGTTCACCCTCACAAACCGTCTGATTAAACTCAGACGTCTTTGTCAGCTTCGTCAACGCTTTACTAACCCCTGACACCATGCGGAAAATCATTGATCAGCACATGCTGGACCTGTTACAAGGCCTTTACCAGCACCTGGATGAGAACCTCAGCACGTTTGTGGGGGATGCGCAGGCGGTGTGCGCAGTTTTCATGCTTCTTTATTTTGCTATCAAAGCGTATGGAATGATGTCCGGTGACCGTAAACTGGAAATCATGCCTTTGCTGCGTCCCTTTGCCCTGTCTTTGGTCGTGATTTTCTGGAGTGATTTCATCACCCTGATCAATGTGCTCCCCGGTGTGGTGACCGCAAAATCTTCGACCCTGTTTGATCAGCAGGTAGCGCTTGTCGATGCAGTCATGGTCCAGCGTTATCAGTTGCTGCAACAGGTAGGCACTGAATTGATCGAACGAAGCGCGGAAATTGAAGAGTTGCAGGCGGGAAAACAGGAGAGCGAAACAGTTGCGGTCCTGGGCATTGACCTCTCCCCGCTGATGGATACCATGAAGGGCTATTACATCATTGTCATGTCCAAGATCAAATTCTGGGCCGTCAACCTGATCGAAAACCTGATGGTAGCCCTTTTCCAGGCGGCCGTCTACGGCGTGTTTTTTCTTCAGGTGGTTTTTTCCGGGATTCTGATTTCTCTCGGTCCTTTTGCATTCGCTTTCAGCATTCTGCCGGCGTTTCAGGATGCGTATGTGCAGTGGATCGCCCGCTACCTGTCCGTCAGCTTTTATGCGGCACTGGCCTATCTGGTGCTCAGTCTGGCGTTCATCATTTTACAGTACGCACTGCTGCAGGAAGTAGATGTGCTCACCTACATTACCGAGCAGGGGAATGAGGCGGCTTTCCTGGCTTATGTTACCGCTACGGATACAACAAGCTACTTTACCGTTGCCCTGCTCATGGGAGGGCTTTCCATGCTGGCCATTCCGATCATTTCTACCTGGATTATCACCACCTCGGGTGTAGGCAGTGCGTTGAATGTTGCTACCCGTACGTTAACCGGTGTTTCCGTAGGCTAACTTCCAGAGCATGAAAATCAGAGACATAGAAAAAAAGATGAAGCTCACGTTGTGGACCTCCCTGTTCAGCTTCATAACGGCCGTGCTGCTGGTCGTGGCCACCCTGCTTTTTAGTTACGACCTCATTCAGCAGGAGCGCCAGCAGGTCTACGTCCTGGATCACGGCGTACCCCTGATGGTACACTTGTCCAACCTGGAATCTAACCGGCAGGTGGAGTATGAATCCCATGTCAATATGTTTCATCTTCTGTTTTTTACGTTGCCGCCGGATGATGACTACATCAAATACAACATAGAAAAGGCCATGTACCTGGTGGACGAGTCCGGCCTGCAGGAGTATAACAACCTTCGTGAAAAAGGCTATTACAATGCCATTCTTTCCAGTTCGGCCGTGCTCAGCATCCGAACGGATTCCATTCAGGTAGACCTTGGCCGGAAACAGTTTACCTATTACGGCACGCAGCGCATTGAACGGGAAACGAGTGTGCTGACACGCCGTCTTGTTACCTCCGGTCTGTTAACGGATGTACCCCGCACGCAGAACAATCCTCACGGCGTGCTGATCTCCGGATGGAAAACGGTGCTGAACGAAGACCTGAAACAGGTACGTAAACGTGAATTTTAATTTGTCCTCACTGCGCCAGCCGCTCGCCGCTTGGGTCCGGCATCACCCCAGGCAGGTGGTTCTAGCCATGTTGGCTCTCCTCTGCTTCGGGGTAGTGCTCGGCGTGTACCGGCGCTACCAAGCACATAGATCGTTGCAGCAGGAACGGCTTCCTAGAAAGGAGCTGCTGGAGACGTGGCCGCTGGTGGACGTGCCCACCTTGCGCAAAGGGCAGCAATGGCTGGAGTGGGAGTCACGGCTGGAAGAAATCATGCAGAAAGACACGCTTTCCCGGGAAGACAGCCTATTCCTGCAGCACGTAAACGAATCGCTTAACCGAGAACTCTATTCCGATGAAAACAATTAATTTTCGTCAACCCAAGTACGTATTTCCTCTTTTTGCCCTGCCGCTTTTCCTGGTTCTGTTCTATGTGTTCGGCGGAGAAGCGCCTGTGCCGCAGGCACAGGCGAGTGCGCACGCCCGACTGGATTCGCTGAATTTTAAGCTGCCGGCAGCGGTGCTGGACCGGCGTACCGTCAAAAACAAGCTGGAAAGCTTTACAGAAGCGTACGCCCGGCGCGAAGATTATACGGCCATGCTGGAGTTGGAAGAAGAAGCGAGTGGCAAGCGCATTATCGCGAGTGCCTACAACGAAGAAGAAAAGCGACTGCTGGATAGCTTGCAAACGCAACTCCTAAAAGGAGAAAAGGAAGATTTTCTCACCAGTGTGGCCCGCCGCGCCCAAGAACCTACTCCCGCCGTTTCGTTGCCTCCTTCGGACCTCGCCCGGAGCAATCAACCCCGACGGGAAACGGAAGAAGAACGGGAGATGCGCCTTTTCCGTCAGCAGATGCTGTTGATCGACAGCCTCAGCAAAGCTCCACCGACCGGGAAAGGGCCTGCTGACGTGAGGCCCGAACAGCCTGCCCCCCCCCAAACGCCCCCTCCGGTCGATGTACAGCGGGTCGCCTCCTCCGTCCAACGCACCCGGGGGGCGTTCCATACCATCCAGGTACGGCCCAACGATAGCCGCATCAAGGCGATCCTGGACGAAACCCTGAAGGTTGAGGAAGGAAGCCGCATCCGAATCCGGCTCATGGATCAGATCCTGGTCGGCGAGTACCTGATGGAAAAAGGCGAGTACGTCTACGGCCGTGTGACTGGTTTTGCCGCTCAGCGGGTCCTGATCACGGTGAGCGATGTGCTCCTGGGGGACACGCCTGTGCCGGTGCAATTAGAGGTGTACGATCAGGACGGCATGCCGGGACTGTATGTGCCGGGAAGCCGTTTTCGAGAGTTGACCAAGGAGATGGGGGCCAACCTTGCCAGTGGCACCGGTACGCAGGGCCGGTTACAGGATGCCCCCGATAACCAGACAGAGGTTTTTTACGAAATCGCTGATCAGCTGCTGCGTACCTCCTCCCGTGCTGCTTCCCACGCTGCTCGCCGGAACCGGGCAGAATTAAAATACAATTCCGTTCTCTACCTCGTGCATAATTAAATCCAGTGATCCATGATGCGCTTTCTACTCGCACTCCCCCTCCTTCTCGCTTGCTGGCTTTCCGGGGAAAGTCACGCTCATCCGGAAGCATTTCCCAATGCTGCGCAAACCCGGCCCCCGGAAAAGCCCCGGACGAGGCTGCGTACCATCTACCTCCACGAAACCATCACCACCGTTTTTATCTGCTCTGAGCGCATTCAGAAGGGTGATTTGAGTACTTCTTACGTCGAAGGAGATTTACTGGCTCCCAACATCCTGCGTATCAAACCGGTCCTGCAACACCTCCCTGAGCAACTGTTGGCGCAATCGGCTGAAGGCCGCGCGGTGGATGCACCTCGCAGTATTGACGCTTCTCTGCCCGCCGGCACTTCCCTGGGCATGGTCACCATTCTGACGGAAACGTATCTGCTCCAGTTCAACCTCGTGTATGCACCGGCGACAGAGGCAGACAAACAGGTTTGCGTAACGCAAGCAGATGGCATTCCCCTGCTCACCGGAGAGATGAGCTTATCTTCTCAGGAAATGAAAGCGTTTTGCCTGCAGATTCTGCGGAAAAAACCTCGGCCTGATGCTGTAAAGACGAAGGCGTATAAGATGGAACTTCGGCTCAATAACCTGTATACAGTGGGAGATTACTTCTTTGTCGATGTCACATTGCTCAACCACACGCACATTCCCTATGACATTGACCAGATTCGCTTTAAGGTGGCGGACAAACGCATCACGAAAGCTACCAACGTCCAGGACATTGAACTCTCGCCCGCATTTCAGCTCTACGCAGCCACGCATTTCCAGGACCAGTATCACAATGTATTTGTGTTCAAGAAGTTTACATTCCCCGCGGATAAGGTGTTCACCATCGAGTTTGCGGAAGAGCAGCTTTCCGGTCGAAGGATTGAGTTAAAAATCGACTACCAGGATTTGCTCAGCGCCGATCTGTTATGAGAAGAGAGCAACTACCTCGGTGGGTCGGTGGGGGGAGTGGATACAAAACTCTCTTCGGAAGAGGAACCTATACCTCCCTGGAGTGGGTCCTTGCTTTTTATCCCCACGTCTGGCTTTTGGCAGAATCATGGTACACCCGTTCAGTAGTGCGTTTAGTGTCACCGGTAGGGCACTTGGCCTGACCCTCCTCTGAAACCATGGAAGAAACCAGTGAGCTGAAAAAGCTTTACGCTCTGCTTCAGGCAGCCGTTTATGTACTGGTCCTGCTGGATGCGGCCGTATTTGTACTGGCGTTTAAGCCCTTCATGCCTACGCTTCTTGTAGCGTTGTTGCACCGGCTGGCCCGGATTCCTGTGTTTGACAATGTACTCTACATTCGACTCAGCTTGCTGGTGGTCATCGGCATGGTCAGCGTGGGAACAAAAGCCAGAAAGAATCTCCACTTTCGAACGGGCCGGTACGTGGTGGCACCTTTGGTAATAGGGCTTCTGCTTTTGTTCGGTTCGGTTCCTTTTTACCACCCTGCGTTTGCAGCCGAGCCCGTGCTGGCTGGCTTTGCTTGGTCTGAGCTGGTGTACATGCTGGGTGGGGCAGGGGGGGCACTGCTAACGCACCTGGCACTGGACAACCTGAGTAAACGCGTTCAGTCCTCACTTCTGAAGGATAAATTCAATGTAGAGAACGAAAGTTTTCAGCAACCCCAGCGGTGTGAGCGAACCGAATATTCGGTGAACATTCCGATGCTTTTTTACTGGAAGGGAAAAGTCAGAAAGGGGTGGCTCAACGTGGCCAATCCCTTCCGGGGACTGCTCCTGTTTGGTACACCGGGATCAGGCAAAACGTTCGGGATCATCAATCCGTGTATTAAGCAGATGTTGAGCAAGGGGTTTTCGCTTCTGGTCTACGATTTTAAACATCCAGATCTGGGCAAAGTAGCCTATCACCATTACCGCTTGCACCATCAGCAAGGCAAGCCTTTGGCCCACCATGCCTTTCACGTGATCAACCTGGATGAGGTTGAAAAAAGCCGACGGGTGAACCCGTTGCGCGCTGATTACATCCAGACGATGGCAGATGCCTACGAATCTGCGGAAGCGCTGGTGGAGGCCCTGCGGAGGGGAGACCGGGCCCGGGGAAGCGATCAGTTTTTTACCCAGTCAGCCGTCAACTTCCTGACGGCGGTAATCTATTTTCTGGCCCGCTACCAGCAGGGAAGGTATTCCACACTGGCGCATGTGCTGGCTTTTCTGAACCTGGGCTACGAGGAACTGTTTTCCACCCTGTTTCAGGAAGCAGAGCTGGAATTTGTGCTCAGTCCCTTTGAGAGTGCCTACCGGAACAAAGCCTACGAACAGTTGGAGGGGCAGATCGGGACGGTACGCGTGCAAACCAGCCGACTGCTCACCAAAGAAAGCTGCTGGGTCTTCACCGGAGACGATGTGCCTCTGGCCTTAAATGATCCTCGTCATCCATCGGTGCTGATCCTGGCCAACAACCCGGCGACCCAGAGCATCAACAGTGCCTGTTATTCTGTGGTGTTGAACCGCATCACGCGTCTGATCAACAGGAAAGGAGGTTGCCCTTCCGGCATCATCGCTGATGAGTTTCCCACGGTCTATTTTCACAAGATCGAGAACCTGATAGCAACCGCCCGCAGCAACCGGGTGGCGACGGTACTGGGGCTGCAGGATCTGCCCCAGCTCAAAGCACAGTACGGAAAAGAGACGGCCGATGTGCTTACCTCAGTGCCCGCGCATGTGCTCTCCGGGAAGGTCAATCACCGGGAAACGTTGGATTGGCTAGAGAAGCTCTTTGGCAAAGTAAAACAGGTGCGAGGCGGGCTTTCGATTGACCGGAACCGGACCACCAGCAGTCTTAACGAACACAGCGATGCCCTGATCCCGGCACACAAAATTGCAGATTTGAAAGCGGGTGAATTGGTCGGTAAACTGGCCTACGAATCGGATCGGTATACCGGACAGTACCAGACCAGTAACCTGCATTGCAAGGTCAACCTATCGCTCAAGGAGGTGGCAGAAGAAGAACAGAAGTACCAGGATCTACCCAGGTATTATAACTTTGGAGACGCCCAGCAGAAGCAACAACGGTTGTTGGCACACCTGCTGCAGGTGAAACAAGAAGTAAAACAGATCACACAACAGGCACAGAGCCATGCAAATTACGCAGGAAATGCTGGGCAGTAGGCTACACGCGTTACGGAAAGCACTTGGGAAAAAGCAGACGGAAGTGATGGAGCAGACGCAAGCCACCCAAGCAGCCATCAGCCGCCTGGAGGCGGGCAAAGGCGGCAGCATCGAGGTGCTGCTGTCCATGATCAACTATTACAATCGGTACTTTGTCATGGATCAGCTTTTTGAACCGGAATTTACAATCCTGCGCCGTGGCCAAAAGCGTATCGAGCTACATTTTGATCAGCTGATCCTGCAGGAAGTATCGGCCCTGGAAGGGGAGATCAACGAGCGCCTCAACCAGATTCGGAAGATGGTGCAATCTACTTCTTCACAGGTTCCGACGAGTCTGGACGATGAGATTGTTTAACGATCCATTGCAGGTAGGGAAGCGGGTCAACGTAGTGCCCTCTGTACCGGAGTGCGAAATGTAAATGATTTCCGGTGGCACGCCCGGTGTGGCCGGTCATGCCCAAAAGATGACCCGCCGCAAGAAACTGCCCTTCGCGGACAAAAAAGCAGGAAAGGTGTCCGTAAATGGATTCATAGGCTGGCGCCGCCCGTTGCTCTGATGCATCGGCGGGAAGAGGGTGACGAACTTTTACATACATGCCCAGGCGGGGATCATAGGCCACTTTGGTGACCTCACCAGCCATCCAGCACCGTACCGAATCACGACCAGCCTGCAAGTCGAGACCGGCATGAAACTGTACCCCGGGTTGGGCCTTGCCTGGATCCCGGCGGTAGCCGAAGGGACTGGTTACCCGCAACGAATCCAGAGGCAGACGGGCGGCCGTGAAGGCCGTTGAGGATACAGTGGTGCTGGGTCGGACGGGAACAGGAGGGGCGTCTGGTGTGCGCTGCCCAGGGTTGGCGGGTAGTGAAAGGGAAGCACGGCGCACCCGAATGGGCGTACCTGTTGGTTCAACGGAGTGAAAGGGAGTGGGGGGGGCGGAAGGCGGCTGGGCATACGCGGATGAAGAAAGAATGCCGAGGAGCACGAAAAACCAATGTATGGTATGCAAGAGGAATATATTTTTTGTAAAATAGACGTTAAATATAAATAGTAAGAATAGATGGAGTACGATCTGAACCGGCTGCCCTTTGTGAAACTGGAGAAAATAGGTATATCCAAAGATGATATATTCGCTTTGCCATTGGATGATATTCAGGCGTTAAAAACCGGCCGCACCACCAGCCTGTTGGATTTACACCTTCAGGAAGCGGATCTCAAAATCAAGGGGAAGTTGAGTGTCTATCCCCTGGCCGATGGATCGCTGGATCTGAAAGTACATCCTGTACGTCAACAAATCCAGAACGATGATCAGCTGGGACCAAAGCAGTTGCAGCAACTGCAGGAAGGAAAGCTGATCGTCTCTGAACGCATAAGTCTGAACGGGGAAAAGGAAAAATACCTTTTTCAACTGGACCGGGAGATCAACGAGATCAAGAAAATCAGGGTGGCTGACATTCAGGTACCCAGTAGTAAACTTTCAGCACAGCAACAGGCGGATCTGCTGGAAGGAAAGAAGATAGTGATCAACACCCACCAGGGGGAAAAAAGCTTAAGGCTCGATTTGATCAACGCCAAAGGCTACACACTGGAATTGATGGAACAGCCGCGGCAGGTGGAGCGGAAAGCAGCCCAGGTAAGCCGGGAAGCTTCACCGGAAGTTCAGCCTTTTCACACGTTGTATGCCGGAGAAAAGAAGGAGAAACTTTTAGGAAAAGATGCCGAAGGGCAGCTGTATGAAGGAAAACAGACCGGAGAGACTGTCCAGTGGAAGCCGGCAGGCCCACAGGCGCAGGCTTGGGTTCGTGAGAATCAGATTGTGATCCCGTTCCTACCAAGTACCCGAACCGGACAGGATACGTTTTACGGCAAAGACCTGAACGGGAATTACTATGTGACAGAGAAGCGGGAAGTAGCCAGCAAAGGCCTGAAAGAGGGCTGGCTGAAAATCGATCGGAAGGAGGGGATGGCCCTGGAAACAGGGGAAATGCAGTCTCTGGAACGAGCGGCTTTGCCCGGGAAAGAGATTGTAGGCGAAGTACCAGCCCCGGCGCGCTCCGCCGGTCACCGTCGTTAATGGGGAAGAACGGCTCAAATGGCTTACGATTTTACCTACTTTAAGCAGCGCGTTTCGATTATACAGGCCGCAGAAGCTTTGGGATATCGTCACAATCCTCATGCCGGACGCAATCCGGTCGAATACTGTCATCCGGAACATGCGAATGTGATCATCCGCAATCCGCATGATCCTGTCAAACAACTCTATTTTACCAGGCATGACGATACCAACCGTGGCTCTGTGATTGACTTTGTTCGGCACCGGCTTCACTTGTTTGGTGTTCGGGAATCTAGTGAGATGGCTGGCGTCAACAAAGTATTGCACCAGCTGGCTCAGGTCGATTATCAGCCGACTGCTCTTTTACCAGAGGTAGGTGCTAAAAAGACATTCGTCCGGGAGCGCTACCACTGTCGTCCGGCCCAGCTCCAGGACCTGGGTTACCTGCAACGGAAGCGCGGACTTTCTGAAGAAACGCTACTTGCCTTCTTGCCTTACCTGCAAAAAGTGGTGGACCTGGAATCAGCAAAGAAGTGGGAAAACATTGGATTTCCGTACCGGGTCGTGGAAGAAAGTCAGTGGCGGGGCCTGGAGCTGGTCAACTACCATTTCAAGCGGTTTGCCGCCGGTAGTGACCGGCAACACGCCTGTTGGTTTGCAGGCTGCACGATGGTCCCGGAAAAAGTAATGTGGGCCGAAAGTGCCATTGATGCCATGAGCTTTTTTCAGCTCTCCCAACGTACTTCACCCACTCGCTTCTCACTGAAACATACGCTTTATGTAGCCGTAGGAGGTGCCCTGGCCCGTGCTCAGGCAGAACATGTATTGCGCTTATATCCCTATGCTCGACACTATACCATTTTTGATGCCGATCTGGCGGGTCGGCTGCAGACCATACGCTTGGCGGCTTACCGGTTGGGCGTATCCCTTACGCTCCGCCGCGAGCAGCATCAGGTCCATTTTCAGCTGCCCGACCGGACGTTTGCAATCCCCATCGATGAAATCTCTCTGCACCGATTCCGAACGCTCTCACACTTAAATGTGCAACTCGTGGAATACCGGCCCCGTGGGAAAGACTTTAATCAGATGCTCACAGAATAATCTCAGATGCGTGCTTCCACCTTCTGGCTGCAGGGCAGAAGAGACAAAGCAGCCAGATGGGAGACTTTCCAACCGGTAGACTGCGCCAGACGGACGGAGGTTGGCAGTTGCCCTAGACCTCCTTGCGTGATGACCCTATCGTAATGATGACCGAAATGATGAAACAAATTTTAGGAGTATGCCTTCTACTCGCGGTCGCCGCCTGCACCGCTACACGCGGCGACGAGCCGGTTCCCGTTGAAACTACAGCCCGATTCCGCGTACGTTTGGAGCAGACCGGCGATACGGCCGTCTTTTATCGGGTGATGCAGGTTACCGAAAACCTGCAGTTTACCGGTACGCAGCAGCCCGCGGAAGGGGAGTGGGACAGTGCACAGGAAAAGCTCAAAACGGCATATGATGTAGAGACCATTGTGCCCGTCAAAAGTATCGAGGTGCATACCAAAGCTCTGTTTCTACCGACCGCCGTCTGGCAAGACTCAGTGGATCGGGCGTACAGGGTCACCACCCGGATTCAGGTATGGCGGGACGGGGAAATCCAGCAAGACACCACCTTGTTGACACATGATGAGGACTTGGCGGGCGAGGGCATTTTCGATGCAACTTACCTGGCGGAATAAGAAGGGGTTAGCCTTGTGCCAGAGCGGTGGTTCTGCGTACCTAAGACAGCAGTTTCTGGTTCCATTCCCTGCTGCCGAAGTGGTAGGAGGCTGCAGATGGGTAATACGATGCGGCCTTATGCTCCAACATCATTTTTGTCTGTTAAGTAGTCATACAGCTGCTTCCGATAAGTCAGTCCGATACTGATGCGTTTCGGGTCTCCAGCACTGTTGCTCATCCAGAGAAAGTCGCCATTGAAGCTGGTTACCTGATGCAGGTTGATGATGGCACTTTTATGCACCCTGATGAAAGGAGGGGAGGGGAGACTGGCTTCAATGTTGGCAAGCGTATTGCGCACAGTATAGGTCTCGTGCGCCACGGTGGTAAGCACGACCTGATTTTTATAGTCCGCGTTACGGCTTTCCACACAGATCAGTTCTGCCAAGGGGATGCGGACGTTGCGCTGTCGTTTTTCATGGCGTCCGATGATAAACGGAGTACCTTCTTCATCCGTCCGCAAGAGTTGAAGCTTCTCTTCCACCTGCATCAGTTGTTTGCGTTTTTCTACCCTGCGCAGTGCTTCGCACAGTGCCGCCTGGCGGACGGGTTTGAGCAGGTAATGTAGGATCTCCGGGGCTAGTTCGTAGCTTTCATGGGCATACTCCTGGTAGGCGCTGACCAGCACGTAGAACTCCACTTGCCGGGTGTTGAGCATGGCCCGGATCAGCTCCAGTCCTGAGAGCACTGGCATCTGTATATCGACAAACAGCACGTCGACGGATTGATCTGGATGTGCGGCAAGATATTCAAGCGCTTGGAGGGGATCTGTGGTCGTAAAGATCACCTGAACCTCAGCCTTTCGTAACAGAAACACGAGAGCATCAATGGCCGGTGGTTCGTCGTCAACGATCATACAGGTAAGCGGCGTTTTCATCGTCTCATTCATGGATCAGAACAAAGGGTGTAGCTAAGGGTTGCAGGGTGAGTTGTACTTCGTAGCGCTCACGTTGGGATCGCGATACAAACGAAAAACCCTCCTGGTAAATCAGTTCAAGCCTTTTTGTTAAGTTCTTCAACCCGATTCCCCCGGCACCGCTGGTAGTGCGGGTGGTGCCAATCTTGTTGCAGACCCGAATGTGGATGCTGCCGTTTTCTTCAGCTGTCACGTCGATGGTCAAGGGCTGGGCAGGATCCTGAAGGTCACCGTGCTTAAACGCATTTTCAACCAGCGTTGTCAACAGAAGGGGGATCAAACGTGGCTTTTCCAGGTCACCCTGGTAACGGGATTGTACCGACAGGTTATGAAATCGCGAAGACTGTAACTGCAGGTAATTCTCTACGTGGTCGATTTCCTGTTTTAGTGTCACCAGCGAACGGTGATCGCTTTCCAGGGCGTAACGCATCAGGTCAGACAACTGGCCAACAGCGGTCGCCAATGAATCAGAGACCGGCAGTGCCCGAGCATAGATGAAGTTCAGCGTATTGTGAAGAAAGTGCGGATTAATTTGGTTACGCAGGTGGTAAAGCTGCGCTTTCAACACTTCCTGTTCAGCTCGCTCCCGTTTCAGGTCCGCTTCCTGTAAACGGCGGTTCATCTCTACGCTGTCCTCGATGACGACTTCTACCTGGCGTACTACCTGAGGAAGCGCGTTGAATAAGTCGAAGGTGATGCCCCCAAAGAAATAGGCCGCAGCGAACGAGACTAATATAAACACCGTCCATTCGTGGAAGTACCGGTTGGCCTGCGGATCGCGCATGCCGGCTTCTTCCAGTGCCGCTTGCCGCTCTAGGGCCCAGGCTCTCTCTTCGAGTAAGGCTTTCTCGTAGTGGGTCGCTTCCGCAGGCGTGAGGTAGTGGAAGGTATAGTGATAGCCCAGCCGGAAAAAGACGGTCCAGAGCAGCGTTCCAAAGACAAGAACAGTCCATACGGCGGTAGCCCTGCGCCCCAAGACGACGACGGTTCCGATGATCAGGCTGTGAGCGAGCGCAAAATCGGCCACCAGTGAATCCCGTGAGGGATTACCCACACCCAGGATGTTGGCAAAGCTCATGGCCAAAACGGGTAAAAAACTACTCCAGCTGGTGAACTGGTCCAGAAGTTCCTGATGGGGCAGCGCCGTGGAGCGCAAAGCCTGCAGGCGAGGCGATTGCGCTCCTGTTGGGGCATAGATGAGGAAGTTATAGGCAAAAGAGAATAAGTTAGCCAGCACAGCCGGAATAATGAACCAATACAAAATCGGATCCGGAACAAATCTGCCCGTGGTCAGGCGCTCTGCGCTGAAAAAACCAAGGGCGAGTAATACGCATGCACCATTGAGAATGAGAATTAAACGTCGTCTTGCCAGGGCAAAAGGCGTACTGAGCTGCTGCTTGATGCGAAAGAGAATTTCCTGCATGGTGTGTCCGAAAATCAGTCGGGAAACTAACTATAGTCGAAAGCCGATAAATAGAGCGGCTGCCCTTCGTAGGCCAGCAGATCCTGCCGATCCAGCCCGACGGGCTTGACCAGAATGTCCGTGAGGATTCGCTGCTTGAAACGACTCAACCAGCCTAAGTCCATTGCTTGCAGGAGAGCATAAAACGGACTGTGAACATCCAGCATCCAAAGCGCCGATGTGACCTCGAAGTGGGACAATACACTGGTCAGGAGCGTGGTGAGCTGTGCTGCATGACCGGGTTTTACGTAGGCTGCATCCAGAGAGACGAGACGATGCTGATGCGGTCGGAAGGAACTGAAGCGGGGAAGTACATGCAGGGCCATCCATCCGCTCAGCCCCGGCATCTGAACAAAGTCCCATTCGATAGGGTACACCTGGATGCCTGCTAGAATCGTATTTTTTTCTTTCAGCACATAGTAGTGATCCTCATGATAGAGGTGTGTTAAGTCCACCAGGCCATGGGATGCATACGTTTCAGCAAGCAGGTGAGACATGGTGGCTTTCTCCGCGTCAGGAAGTTGCATAAACGAGGCGGCTCGACGGGGAGAAGACCGGCTGAAGAGTAACGGTTCCGCTCGACCCAGTTGAGTAAAGCCGGCACCTTGGGAAATTTGCGTTGATCGCGTATTGGAAGTCTCGATGTAGGAATAGAACAGGTAAGGCTTCTTTTGTTGTGTAGCGATGTAAGCCAGCGCCTGCTCTTTTAGAAGTTTCCCCAAGCCTTTGCCCTGAAATCCGGAAAGTACCGCCAGGTAACGTCCATAGTAGGCCGAGGCATTACCTGAGGCTACAGATACCTGCCTTGCGGCCAGGCAGTAGAGACCGGCCAGTTGCGTACCGACATATAAAAGGAAAACATAAGGATTAGCCAGCTGCTGACTTCGTTTGGGAGCAGAAAGCTGTCGGTAACGGGGGCCCGTGGTCCCATAAACGATGTGTGACAAGCGGGCCGATAATGCACGGCTAACGTGCGATTGAACTTGAATCGTGATGCTGGCCTCCTGGTAGATAACAGTTGATACCTTGTCGTCAATCATGAAAAAAATCAACCTAATTCAGGTAAAAGAGGGAGTATGGCAGATGAATAGGGTATGAACTCGTATAAACTATTTTGATGAATTGATTGAATTGATTAAATTGTATTTTTTTGTTGTGCTATTGGTTTTAAGATTGCTTGTTAGTGTTGGCATTGTAATTATGCTGTGTTTGTTCCTTGCTTTGAAATTACGTCCCGCAAAGTAATGCATACATCCCGGATTGCTTCCCTTTCAATTATGAATCTTCTACTTTACATGCCTGAATATGGGCATTCGTGCTGCAAACATTTGCTCATGTCTTTGTTAATTAGCGTTTTATCGAAGTGAATCGCTGTTCAAAATAGAGTTTGTCTAGTTTTTCTGGTCTAGTGTTATAAAGATGAATTCCCTTGAGTTATCGTCAGAAGGTTTAAGTGAAGATAAAGTTGCCATCAATAGGAGCGTTGTCAGGAGCAGATCTTCTTCCTGTATACGTTCTGCGTCTTTGCCCCCCTCACCTACTTTTCTGCTGGTACGGGTGGGATCGGTATTAGAGCGGGTGGATTTCGATCACCTGATTTTGGTAAAGGCAGAACGCAATAACGCACTTCTAAAAACGTACGAGAGAAATCTTCAGGCCTTAGCCTCCATTAAATCCTTTGAGAAACGGTTGCCTGACCAAAACTTCACGCGGGTACATCGCTCATTCCTAGTGGCCATACATCAGATCAAGCAGGTAAAAGACAATACCATAGAACTGTTGACGGGTGAGTTTATCCCCATCGGGTCCCGTTATAAAAAGAAATTCATGGAGGCGATTCGCCATCGTATTTTATAATGAACGCTATGCCACCATGTATGTCTAAACCGCCAAAGTATTTCTGGGTACTGACGCAACGTTTGAGCCACCAGACAGACTGTGGTCCAACGCTTACGCTGTCAAAGGAAGATTCTACGTTCAACGTTCATTTTCAGCGAGCCCCGCAGGGGCAGGGCGTGTCTTTAACAGATTATGTGGCAGGTACTGCCCGGGAAAAAGGCTAGCTATTTTCTAAACGTGTGTAATCTATCCGTACGTGTGGTTTCCCTTGTCTTTTAACAATCACATTTCACAATGTTTTTCAAGAATAAAGTAGTTATCATAACCGGAGGTTCCTCCGGTATTGGACGCGCTTGTGCGCAGGCCTTTGCTCAGGCCGGAGCGCATGTAGTCATCACGGGTCGAAACGAAGCCCGCCTGAACGCCACCGCTTCAGTGCTGAGACAAACATCCGCTCAGGTACTTCCGCTCGTAGCGGACGTCAGTGAGGAAGAGGACTGCCGGCGTGTCGTAGAAACGACCCTCCGCAAGTGGGGAGGAGTTGATGTGCTGATCAACAATGCGGGCATCTCCATGCGGGCGCTTTTTGCTGACCTCGACCTGGAAGTGCTGCACCGCTTGATGAACACCAACTTCTGGGGAACCGTTTACATGACCAAGGCGGCTCTTCCTTATCTGTTAAATAGCCAGGGATCTGTGGTAGGAATCTCTTCTATTGCAGGGTACCGAGGATTGCCGGCTCGCACAGGCTATTCGGCTTCCAAAGCGGCCATGCAGGGCTTTTTTGAGTCATTGCGCACCGAAACACTTCATCAGGGGCTTCACGTACTGGTGGCTTGTCCTGGGTTCACAACCTCTAACATTCGCAATGTAGCGCTGGCGGCAGACGGTCACCCACAGGGTGAGACGCCACGAGACGAACAGAAAATGATGTCGGCGGAAGAAGTGGCCCAACGCCTGGTAGAGGCTGTGCAGCATCGGCGACGCGATCTGATTTTAACTACGCAGGGTAAAATGACCGTGTTTATGAATAAGTGGTTACCGGGATGGATGGACAAAATGGTCTACAAACACTTCGCAAAGGAAGCAGACTCGCCCTTAAAGTAAGTGGTTCCTGAAATCAGTAGGACACTTCTAATAAGCCTAAAAAAATTAACTGAATCGGACGCAGATAGTTTATGACGTATAGTAAACTTATATTACTATCGCACTTGAAGAAAAAACACCTGTTTTTGAAGCTAACCTCTACTCACCCGTCAACTGGAAAAAAGGTGGCCCGCCACTGCGGCTATGCGCCGAGGAATATCGCTATCGACGCATGACAGCAAGTGGGCGACCGGCGTTCCGGTGCCGCCCAGCGGGGTGCCGCCCAGTGAAAAAATGGAGATCATCCCCTAGTTGAACGCTCATCTCGCTCCGTGGAGGATATTTTGCAAGAATTAGGTGTGAACTATCTTCTACAAGTGGTACAAACAAGTCACGTGGTGATTGGGTGGCGACATAACAATCATTATTTGTTTGAGCGAGCTTTGCGCTGTCGGTAGCGACAGTAACCACACTCCTGGCGCTCTTCTTGAAGCGCCCCTGTCAGCGCATACCGGTCTACACGATAATGACACCTTATCAGCCCTTCACAGTCTCCATAATGATGATAGGCGTAAGCGGCTGGGCCGGTACAAAGGTAAACGCTGTCTACCGCCGGCGGGAGGGTATCCGGCGGAGAAAGAATAAGGCTTAACCACAGAAGCGAATGAACCATTGCTTGAAGCTACACCAAACCTGGCAAAAAGGTAAAGCCGCGTAAGAATTACGCAAAAAGAGCATGCACAGCACCAATCGCATCTTACTTTGGTTTGTTCTGGTTTGTTTTGCTGCAAAAGGAGCCGTATGTTAACGGCATGTTATTTCATCGAACCCTGCCCACACCGCAAAAGTGGCTGATGCCCCCCTCCTCTGAACGACTGACCTTCATTCGCACCACCCAAGAAGTGGCCCTGCAGTTGCCCCTCTACGCCTGCGGGGTAAGTGCGGGCTTTCCTTCCCCGGCGGATGATCATCTGGAAAACCTCATTGACCTCAACCGCTTTCTGATCCGCAACGCTCCCGCGACTTTTCTAGCCCGGGTCAAGGGTAATTCCATGCGCGACTGTAATATCCACGAGGGGGATATTCTGGTAATTGATCGCTCGATCACTCCACGGGAAGGGCATCTGGTGCTGTGCGTTGTTGATGGAGAATTTACCTGCAAATGGGCACGCGGGGAAGGCAAGCAGCTGCGGTTGATTTCCACGACGGAGGATGTTTCGACCCTTCCCCTTTATCACGCCCATGAAGTTACGCTGTGGGGCGTGGTGACCTACACCATTCACCGCAATGCCTGACGGTTCGGCGCCTCGTGCGGTCGCCTTAGTAGACGCCAACAACTTTTACGTTTCCTGCGAACGGGTTTTTGATCCCCGCCTGATCGGGCGACCCGTTGTAGTGCTCTCCAACAACGATGGGTGTGTGATCGCTCGCAGCAACGAAGCCAAAGCGCTGGGCATCCCCATGGGTGAGCCGGCCTTTAAAATTGAGAAGATGGTAGACCAGCACCACATCGCCGTCTATTCCAGCAACTATACGCTGTACGGGGATCTGTCCCGTCGGGTCATGGAGGTGCTCGCGCAGTATACCCCGAACCTGGAGGTCTACTCGATTGACGAAGCCTTTCTTGACCTGGACAACCTCATCGGCAGGGACCTGCAGGAGTACGGCAGAGAAATACAACGGACTGTCGGGCAATGGCTCGGCATACCTGTCTCGATCGGGGTAGCGGAAACCAAAACCTTAGCCAAGATCGCCAACCGCCTGGCCAAGAAGTCTCCCAAAGCGCAGGGCGTACTGGCGCTGTTTGATCCCCGCCATGTGGAAGCAGCACTGGAACGGACCCCGATCGGGGAGGTGTGGGGCATCGGCCACCGCTATGCCGACTTTTTGCATCGGAACCACATCCAGACAGCCGCTCAGTTTCGGCGCACGCCGCCGGACTGGATCAAGAAGCACCTGAAGATCATCGGGCTCCGGACGTGGAAAGAGCTATGGGGCTATCGTTGCATTGGCCTGGAGACGCAGCCCGCCCCCAGCAAATCGATCTGCACTTCGCGCAGCTTTGGCCATCCGGTACAGGAGTTGAGCCCTCTCCAGGAAGCCGTGGCCACCTACACGGCCCGGGCCGCGGAGAAGCTACGCAAGCAGAGTTTGGTAGCGGGCATGATCGCCGTGTTCATCACTACCAGCCGTTTCAAGGAGGAGGGATACTATTCTAACAATATGTCTGTCACGTTGCCGGAAGCGACCTCGTCGACGATCAGTCTGACACAGCATGCCCACCAGGCGTTAACCCGCATCTACCGACCAGGACTCGACTACACGAAAGCCGGAGTGTTGCTGCTCGAATTGCGTCCGGAGGGGATGGTGCAGTTCAATTTATTTGACTCCAAAGAACCGGATGAAAAGGCCAAGCGCCTGATGCAAATGATGGACCAGATCAACCAAAAGTTGGGAAGGGACTTTGTTCATCTGGCTGCCCAGAAGGCCCGACAGGGGGGCAGTGAGTGGGTACAGCAGCGCTCGAAGCTGTCTCCTAGTTATACGACGCAATTGGATCAGCTGTTGGAGGTAGGAAGATGAAAAGAATATCCACATTCAGTCTTGAAAATTGACTAAAAGAAGAAGCGATGACCAAGCTCCTTTCGCCATAATTGCGCCTTTTAGCTGTGGATCGCTTGGTATAGTTGGGGCCTTTCCTGATAAAATGCCAGCCACGGTAGCTCACTGAATTTTCTTTTGCGACCTCTAATGACGAATGTATAAAGGCGTATCTTGCTTAAGAAGGCTTAAAATGACTTTACTTGTAACGCGGAGAGGCTCATCAGGTATCCGCTGAAAGCGAATAAAGCGCGTGGATTGGTCAACCTCTGGAATTCGATGTGCTAACGCCATCAACTCAATGGGTCATCTTTCACTTGAAATACAGTGACACTCAATCATGACGAATAACTAGCAACAGTTTTTAAATATAGGTATTAGAGTTATGGATTCTACCCACAAACACCGACATGCGTCTAAAGACCAGGCCGCTAAGGTATTGCAAGGTGCCTCTGCAAAAGAAGCTGCGCTTGAGCAAAAACTCACTGAAAAAACCTTACATGGGCACGAAGCCGCTATGGATCATAGGGCGATGGAGCATAGAGGACAACACGCTGGCCATGACACGATTCCCATGGGCATGCCGGGGCATGATCACCACAAGATGATGATTGAAGATTTTAAAAAGCGTTTGTGGATCTGCTTAGTGCTGACCATCCCGATATTGATCTTTTCCCCTATGATCCAAGGATTTATTGGGTATGAGTGGCGGCTGCCTGGCAATGCGTATGTGATTTTCGGACTAGCCTCTGTTGTCTATTTCTGGGGTGGATGGCCTTTCTTGAAAGGCTTTTACAGTGAGGTGAAGGCCAAAGGACCCGGTATGATGACGCTGATCTCCATGGCCATCAGTGTCGCTTATTTTTACAGCTCAGCAACCGTCTTTGGGCTTAAAGGAATGGATTTCTTCTGGGAATTGGCCACGCTGATCGACATTATGTTACTGGGACACTGGCTGGAGATGAAATCTGTACTCGGTGCTTCCAAAGCACTACAACTACTGGTAAGCATGATGCCTGCCGTGGCGCACAAAGTACAAGGAGATCAGGTAGAAGAGGTCAAACTGGAAGACTTGGCCATAGGTGACGTGATCCTGATCAAGCCGGGCGAAAAAGTGCCGGCCGATGGAAGCATTATTGAAGGGGAAAGTTATCTAAATGAATCCATGCTGACGGGCGAATCAAAACCAGTAAAGAAAGGACTTGACAGTAAGGTCATCGGTGGCTCACTCAATGGCAACGGCTCACTTAAGGTAAAGGTAGAGCATACGGGTAAGGACAGTTACCTGACTAAAGTGATTACCCTGGTGCAAGAAGCACAAAAGTCCAAGTCCAAAATGCAGAACCTCTCGGATCGAGCCGCCAAGTGGCTAACTTATGGAGCGCTAGCCATCGGGTTCGGGACACTAGCGGTGTGGGTACTGCTTGGCTTTCCCTTTGTCTATGCGTTAGAACGCATGGTGACTGTGATGGTGATTGCCTGTCCACATGCGTTGGGATTAGCCATCCCTTTGGTCGTAGCCATATCGACGGCGGTCTCTGCACAGAATGGCTTGCTTATAAGAAACAGAACTGCCTTTGAAGAATCCAGAAAGATCTCAGCCTTGCTGTTTGATAAAACAGGGACGTTGACCAAAGGCGAATTTGGCGTAACCCGGATAGAAACCATAGACGATCATTACAGTGCTGATGAACTCCTGCGATTGGTTAGCGCCTTAGAGCAAAGTTCTGAGCATCCGATTGCAGTGGGCGTTGTCAATAAGGCAAAGGAGAAAAACATTACCATCCCCACCCCAGAGAATTTTCAGGCCATTACCGGGAAAGGAGTGAAAGCCCAAGTGGATGGAAAGGAAATAAAAGTAGTCAGCCCGGGCTATCTGAAGGATGAAAAAGTAACTGTCCCGGAAGCCGCTTTTGGGAGTGCAGCCGAAACGGTTGTGTTTGTCTTGATAGATGATAAGCTGATAGGCTACATAGCTTTAGCCGACACAATCAGACCAGAAAGTGCCCGTGCCATTCACGTATTTAAAAAAAATCATATCAAGGTGATGATGGCAACAGGTGATAATGAGGTAGTCGCCAAAGCCGTAAGTAGTGCGTTAGGTTTGGATAATTATTACGCCGAAGTGTTGCCTCATCAAAAAGTAGAGGTGGTTAAAGCGTTACAAGCTAAAGGGGAGTTTGTGGCCATGACTGGCGACGGAGTTAACGACGCGCCTGCCTTGGCGCAAGCTGATGTGGGCATTGCTGTCGGCTCAGGTACGGACGTTGCCGCTGAAACCGCCGACATTATTCTGGTCAACAGCAATCCTCAGGATATTGCCAATCTCATTCTGTTTGGCAAGGCAACTTACAGCAAGATGATTCAGAATTTGATTTGGGCTACCGCCTATAACGCCTTTGCTATTCCGTTGGCCGCCGGTGTTCTTTATAGTACTGGCTTTGTGCTGGGTCCGGCAGTAGGCGCAGTTTTTATGAGCCTGAGCACGATTATAGTAGCCGTCAATGCGCAACTGTTGCGGCGAAAAATCAGTGGTAGTCGATAAAAAGTTACACTGTTGGTCACGTAGTAATTCGGTGAAGAGGGACAATGCCACTCTCAGTGAAGAACAGAACAAGGGTTTTTGTCAAGCAGCGGTGAACCTCACCTGATTTTCTAGATGCACTCTCAGCCAAATATTCTGTAGCAAACAAGTGGGCGACGTGCGTGCTCTTTCTCGTTAACAAAGTAGTGGGCGCGGCGTGGGCATAATTGCCTAAAAACTCACGATAGAAATACAAGCTAGTGGCGGCGATGAGCGCTGGTTTGCGGTCGGATAGCAACTTGCATCGAGAGGATACTTAGACAGGCCTGAAACGGATTTTAGTCAGCATAAACATTCTACTGCGGTACCTGGCTCAGCCTGTGTATCTGGTTGAGGCCCCTTCCAGCTTGAGCGAGATCCTTAGTGCAGACACAACATACACTTTTTTTTCAGGCTATTATAGCCTGTGATTATTGAAGTTTATTTTGTAAGTATAACCTGTCTGCTATTATAAAGGAGCTTAGTGGAATTACAATGATGGCCAGCCAGGGCGAAAGACCGATGCCCAATAACGGAACGAGGGGCATCTTATCGGTATAGCGCCACAAGTTCAACAGAAGCGAAGTTTTTTCTGCAAAGTACGAAAGCGTTGCCGCTACTATGGTAGCAACGCTGTAACTCATCCGAGTTGCCTGTCTACCCCAAGTGGGGTTGTGTAGTAACCAGGCAGTAGTTTTCCAAATAATCAGTACCAAGACGACATCTGCCAGGCTACAGCCTAGATAAGCTAGCTTAGCCATTTGCGGTGCGAAGTCTTTATAAAGTCCGGCGTGCAGGTTCTCCCAAAGAAAACTCATTACCCAGGCAGTGATGCCTAGCACCAAAAAATACTGTTTGGATGTGTTTTTCGGCTTCATGTGTAAAAAATGGTATACGGAAACGTGAGCACTCCAGCGCCGCCCCAAGAAAGTAATTAGCCAGGTGCGTCGCTTACTTGGTATCCCAATGGCTATCGCCCTAGGATAGATAAACTACGCAAGTGTAGTTGGAGCATCATCCCACGCGTGCTTACTACTATTTTACCATCTGCTAGCTAGGTGGTGGAATAGAGCATCAGGATTCTGGATAGACATCCGTCCAATTCCATCCGTCGTCGTAGAGAAGTGCGGCCAGCATGGCCCGTCGTGACGCCGCTAGAGCCCACTTTTTGGCCAGCGCTCGTTCGTCCATTGTTATCCAGCCCGCGGATTCTAATTCGTGCATTTGGGGGATAATGTGCGTCTCCGCTTGCGGTTGGATAAATTTCTGGCCAAGCACATCCAAATAGTTGTTGATGGCATGGCGGAGGGGGAGAAGTGCCTTAACGTCAGCTTCAACTATGTATTCAAGAAGGGTCAGCGCTTCGTCGAGTTTAGTCATCTGAAGGGCGATAGCGTCCTGCTTTCGTCCGCTATGGAAGTAATGGGCAATGGGATAGGACGTGTGGTTTTGGGTGTGCCGGTTGATCATGTTTTGTAAGGCAGTAGCGACTGACAATAGGCCTTCAACATGTTCTTTATCGCCAGTGCGGAGCAACAGGTCTTGTGGGGTTTCTCCTAAGTTGGAGATAAACAGACTTAGACTTCGCTTATGAATAATGGCTGAGGAAACGGAAACCAGATAGGTCATGGCCGTCGTGATAAATACAAAGCCTATAAAAGAAAAGGCAGCGATGAGAAGCTCCCAAGCCTTGCTGCCAGGCTTAAAGTCGCCGTTTCCCATGGTTGAGAGTACATACCCGCTAAAGTAGACTTTCTCCAACATGCTGGCGGCGGTATGTTGAGTAGAACTGACGACTGAACCTGTTTCACTCATGAGCAAGAGCCATAGACCTATCCACAACAGTAACATCCACATGGCCAGCAGAGAAAGTAGAATGGTAATTCCGGAGAACTTCAGTAGGTGGCGGACGCCAGTGACACGGCTGAACCAGAGAACAACAGACCACAGTAGGCGCGTGACACTATGCGTAAGCCTCCCGGCGCCATTAGAAGACAGAGTGGTGTAAAAAAAGTCATAGAAGGTAAGTAAGAGGAGGATGCTTCCCAAGAGCAAATACAACACAGGCATAGAAGAGGATAAAATCAGTGAAAAGAACAAGCGAAGTAAACTAAATGTACCCTGGGCTATTACCAGCCGCGCCAAACAGTTGGTCCTTATTGCACATAAATATGAGGTGAATTGTGATGATACACAGAAATCTTATCCCCCATGTCAGAGGCTGCAACAGCTAGGTTCTTTCATCAACCATGTCTAGGATCAGACCTGCCCAAGTGAAGTTCTGCGCCCCCATTCCCTTCCCGGTGAAAGGGTGGTAATACTCGCGAAACCCACTCTTCTCAAGTAAGGCCTTTACGGTTTCAACCAAATGCAGAGCGGCTTCTTTATAGCCGCTCTGCCGCAGGACATCATGTAAAAACCAGTTAAGGTAAATCCAGGTGGGCCCACGCCACAGGAAGAGCGATGAGTCCGGATTAAAGGACGGATGGTTCACCGCTACGGAGGGCATGGGGTACGTAACAGCAAACTCATCCTGATTAAACCAGTGGCTTGCCATCACACGTGCAACAATAGAGGGATCTATCTTTTTGATCGCCAAAGGAAAAAAGATAGTAGGCGTCAGGATGTTGATTTTTTTATTTTCCGGGCCGTAGAGATCGAGGAATGCACCCTTGTCCGCATCATACGAAAGGCGTATTAAACTTTCCAGTGCCTTGTCAGCCAACTGGTCGAAGTCATCCGCGTCAGGGTCGTTAATTTCTCGGCACAGAGAAGCAAGAACATATAGGTTTTGGATGTAAACAGTGTTCATGCCCACTTCCTTCACCCGGAAATAGTTATGCTTCCTAATCTTTTTTAGATCGTAGCGGAAGCAAAAGTTTCGAAAATCAACGCTTACTACCTTCATGAACAACTGCCAATTGGCTTTCCTGCTCCGAAACCCCAACACTGGGTCGAACGTCGGTTTCCAATCCATACCAGATTCAAAAGGTGAGATGATGGTAATCAGTCCGTCTCCATCAAAATCACGGTTTTGAGCAATCCACTGGTAATAGCGCTTTAATTTTTGAACAACCTGTTTAAGAAAAGCGCGATCTCGGTTGGCTTCGTAGAGTCGAGCTGCCACCTGGGCCACGAAAGGGGGCTGGATGAGAGCGCTCATGTGGGTTTTGAACAGGTTTACTCCCAATCCGGGGCGAGATTGAAAAATGTCAGTAGCTCTGCCCGGCAATACGTTGTTCCAATAAATGATGTGTCCCACAAATCCATCTGTCTGTTGTAAGGCGAACAAACTCATCAGGTGTTGCTTCGCCATTTCCGACTCACCCAGCGCGCATAGGATGAAGGCATGGAAACACGTGTCCCAAAAAAACTGAAACGGGTAGGTTTTAGGAGAGGGTTTGGTATAGTAGTAGTCGGTTCGCGCCTCGTTGGAATAGCCATGCACCATGTTTGCGCGCATCAGGGTGCCTACTTTTTCGCGTAGTGTTTGGTGACTCATAGGCTTTTTTTTACCCAAAAGATAACCGGCGGCGGAGTACCTGCCACCACCACCGATTACGGTCAGTACGATTTGTTTTGCAAAAGCCAGGTTTGTAGCTCGTCAATTTCTTTTGCTTGACTTGCAACAATGTTCTGGGCCAGCTCTCGGGTTACTGTCGCTTCTCCATGATCTAACAAGGCCTGAGATACGTCGATGGCACTTTGATGATGGTCAATCATCAAAGCCGCAAAGTCTTGATCAGCATCACCAGTTAGCACCCTCAGATCAACGGCTTTGCCCATTTTTTCCATCGCCTGCATTACCGCCATGGCATATGCAGCATTGGTCTGACCGTCAGGCTGATAGGAAGTTAGAAACGCGGTAAATTCACTGATTTCTATTTGCTGCTCGGCAATTACTCGTTGGGCAATGGCTTGAATAGTAGTATCATCTCCATTCTGTAACTCATACTGGGCCATATCTATGGCCGTTTGGTGATGCATTGGCATCATCATGGCGAAGTCATAATCTGGATCTCCTGTGGTAGACATGGTATCCATTTGTTCCATCATCTGATGCATGAAGCCCATGTAGGCATTTTCATCGTGAGGTTGTACTTGCAAGCCTGCCTCTTCCTGATCACAGGCGGCCAACCAGACAAACCCGGCTAAGCAAGCGGGTAAGAAGAATCTTTTCATGTAGCGTTAAACTAAAGCGTTAAAAAAAGTGGAAGTGCTGTTTTTACTAGTGGCGCGAGATGACAGTGCCTGGTACCGACGGTTCTCGAATTCTTTGCGTTGATGTTTGCCTTTAAGGATGCGGGTTTAGCGTGAAAGTGCCTCGATCAACTTCTCTACCCGCTCAGCACTTAACGAGAAACAGGATAGTAAGCATACTGCACATAAGGCCCTACTGGTCTGGCCTCAATTCTACGGATGTAGGTAGAAGCTGTTTTACATGGTTGTTAGAATATTTTATAACTACCCTATATCTGCACAAATAAGCGCATACACGCAAAGAGAAGAGTCACGCCACGCTGCCCTAATTTCGGCTAGCATGCTTCTTGGCCTCATACAACGACAGGGATCCAAAGAAGGTCTTAAACTGGTAAGTTTCCCTCATCCGTTCAAAGCCAGCGTTTTCTAAATAAGTGGGTAATAATTCATTGATATGGTCGGTGGTGGTAGCAAAGCTGTCTACCCATTGAATCAAATAAAATGCAGCATGCATCGTGCCGTGATCGTCGGGGCCTTACCCCAATCAGCCAAGAGAACTTCCCCTCCCGGACGGAATACCTGGTAAATTTCCTTCAGGATCACTCCTTTCTGATGCGCATCCAGGTGATAAAAGATCAGGCGCTACCCGATCGAGGAAAGTATCCTGATAGAGCAAATGCGTTCTATCAAAGGTGTGCAAATGGATCAAGATGTGACATGATCTTGCTTTGCTCCGAGCGCTCTGCAGTATCCTGGGAGCTACGTCCACACCAAATACAGCAGTTTGAGGATAGGTCCGCTTAATCAGACGTGTCAGGGCGGCGGTGCCGCCACCAAAGTCGTATTTCGGATGTATGCTTGATGCACGAGTGTAGCTTTAAACCGCTTTCCAGGCATTGGCCTGCGTAATACCTAGTTATAAGCAGGAGTAAGCCAGTCAAAGCGGAGGGCGGGAATAAATTTCCACAGGGATTGGAAAGGTGAAGGTGAGTACATCGCGTTTAGTGCTTATGTTCACCAGTTTCCTGATGGCCTTCTTCGCCCTCCTCTTCCTGTGATTCTAGGAACCGACCTTGTGGTCCGACGCCTTCCAGGTATGCTAATTGTGAGCCGTGGTGACCCGCCATCGACACGCTATAAGCGGCTCCGATCAGCACCAAGGCGACCACGGCCTCGCCCCACACTTTGTAGCGGGGCAGCCAGAACGTACCCGCTTTAAGCAGCACGGCAATGCCACTGAGCCAAAGCGTGAAGCTGGCGTACTGATCATGTTCTTGCAACACGGCGCGGGCGTGCTCGCTGAGGCCATGGGTGTGCGGGTGCGTGAAGGAAGCCGAAATATAGGCCGTGGCAAATCCAAGCGCGAGCAGCACCAGCGTAACCCAACTTAATTCGCGGCGGAACACCACAAACTGTGCTAACTGCGTTAGCGCAGCGATGAGCAGTAGTACAATCGGAAAATGGACAACCAGTGGGTGTAATGTAGGGAAATCAGAAAGCTCAGCGGTCGTAGGGGTATTCGCCGTTGGCGCTGGCTGGAGATGCGCCGCTTCCGGATCAGCGGTGGGAGCAAGTCCTGTAGTAGAGGCGACGTGAGCGGTGTCGTGTTGTTCGCCTTCATGGGCCTTGGCCGTCGTGACAAAAAGACTTCCTAGCAAAACGCCTACGAGAAATAAAGACCAAAAATTCATGGAAAGGGTTAGTTTTAGTGATACAGTAGGCAAGAAGAAGAGCGCCAAAAAATCTCTCTTTTAACGTTACCGGGTAGCGCTTCTGACATAGGGTGGGTGTCGTGAGCGGATAGTAAGGCTAACCGCTAGAGAGCTTAGGATTTCTTCGGTGCGTGTATGTCTATCTTCCGGAGTCCGGCCAATGCACCCGTCAATCCGCCGAGGCTACTGCCTACTACGAATCCAAAGAAAGCCGCTACGCCTTCGCCGCCAGCGGCCAGTTGGCCTAAGCCGGCGACTGGCCACCACCCCGCCGCGAGACCCCACGTCAGTAGGGCCATCAGCAGCCCTCCGAGTAGTCCCCCAACTACAGCTCCTTTGCCAATAGCAGGGTGGTAGATACGTTGCTGATGCGGGTCGTAATCGAGAAGAGGTACCAACAACTGGGCATCCATGGGTTTCTTGTTGACGTGAAGAGGCTCTTTCATGATTGAGTATATTTGGGTAGTTATGCACGTTATGGCGCTTTTTCGCCTAATGGATCCGTATCTGATACGTAAAGGGTCGTATCTACCGGCATGGGGAAGGGGGAAAGCAGGCGATCCACCGTTTGTTGCACGTGGGCTGTCAGTCGGCTCGTATCGCCGATAATCCAGGCGTAGTTCAGTACCGTTTCCTGGGATCCGGTGGGAGACGGCTTTACCATCGTCAGGTAATCCCGTACCGAACTTGGGACGCTGTCACGCTCTACCAGTAATATCGGGCCATGCTTGCCCATATGACCAAGCACCGCAGCAGGAATAATGAACAGCAGGTCGTCCGGCGTCCCGATGATGTAATTATGACCCGATTGGGCAATGCCCCACCCAAACGCGCGTCCGTCCCAGTCCCACCACCAAGCGTAATTACGGCCGTAGTCTTTGTAGCCAGCGTTGAGGGCACTTGTCGCTTGTGGAGTAGGTCCGATCAGCCGCCGGGCGATGCCATACTGGGCCAGCTCGCGCACGACCCGGTCCGACACCATCGTTGTATCACCTACTACATACAAGTATGCTTCACCATAGCGGCGCTCCAGCATCCGTCGGGTAGCATGTGGGATGGAGTCATGGTATACCCAGGCAAAGCCTTTACCCATGTGCGCATTCCAGCCCATCGGACCCACGCCATGGGCGATGCTGGCCGGATGATCTACGGCCGACAAAACGACTTCGTCAGGATGATCAGCTTTTAACGCGCCTGCCCATCGATCCAGCAATTCGGCCATGGACACGGGGTCAGGTGCCTGAAAGTTGCGGACTTTGTAACCGAGCAGTTCCTCTACTCGCTTTACCTCAGTGGCAGGGACATTGAGACCGTACACATCCGTGCGATGATCGCCTAATACACCTTCGGGTTGTAACCGTTTCATTTCACGCAGGGTTTGCTCGGAAAGCCGGTCGTTTTTGTCCAGATACAGCAGCGGAGCATTGACGGGCATGTGCGTGACGCGGTGCATAGCCATATACGCCAGTTGAGGATCTTGCGGGCACAAAATGATCGCTCCGACTGCGTTATCTTCACGGGTAGCCGGATACACCGTTTGTGTGAGCAGAATGGCCTGTTCCTCAGGTGAATGGCCGGGAAGTCGAACGGTATACGCGGTGGCCAGAGCTTCCTGCTGAAGGGGGTGACCCCCGGCGCCGGGTGGGCCCTGCGTAGTGCCGCAGGCGCTGAATAAGAGCGACGACGTCGCAAGGAAAAGCAAACTAGATTTCATAGGTTTCCGGGTTTCAGGTGGCGGCGAATCATGATCCAGTTCAGAGGCCAAGCCGCCAGAAAGCCGATAAAGGAGGCCAGCCAGAGGCTGCCGAACCACAGCAAATCATCTTCTTTGGGCATCATCGGGATGTGGTCCATCAGCATGTACCAGGCGCTGGTCATCATGCCTAGACTAACGGCCAACATGCTGAAAAAAGTCGTGATCAAGGCCATACGCCATATGTGAGGGCGAGGCATAGAGCTCATCATGCTCTGCTTCATGGGATACTGCACCAATACCCAGGCGGTTCCGATGGCCAAGACCAGCATGAAAAACATCATCAGGGGCATACCCGCTCCCAACCAGGCTTCTGCGCCATCTAGCCAAGCTGGAAAGAAAATAGGGAAGCCGAACCAGACAAACAGAAAGCCAATAGCAATCATGAGAGGCGCGCCATAGCCAAACCCCATAGCAGTAGCTGCCGCGCTCTGTAGGCTATGCGACCGCAGCCAGTGCCAGCCTCCCTGTTCGTCTTGCCAGGCGGGGCGTCGGTAAGCATTCAGATAAAGCACGGGGCCTAACACCGGTAGCAGCAGTGAGGACAGCGCCCAGGCTATTTTTAACGGCATCTTCACCATGGGTAAGGTCAGCGCGGCATGTACCCACACAAAAACGGCTGATGCAAGGCCCCATCCGATCAAAAGGGAAAGCAAGGCCTCCAGAGGACCTAAAGCAATAGCGCCCATGCTGGGGTATTCGGCTTTTTCGACGGCAAAGTCCAAGCGAGCGGCCGTGGAATAACTGATGCGATTGCTAACCAGCCAGAAATGGCGAAAGGGGCCTTCCGAGGGACTGACAAACCAGTCGGCACGTTGTGCCCAGACGTAGCGATCGAGCGCAGCCGGCAAACTGCCGTCATCCTGCGCGTAAAGAAGCGAAGCATTGTTACTGCGGGCATAAGGTAAGGCAGCAAGGCCCAGAAGTGCATCGTTCGGGGTCGTGACTACATAATGAAAATAACCGCTTCTGCGCCAGTGCGTGCGTCCCCAGCCAAACTCGGTCTCTTCGTCTCGGTACTCAGCCAATTGTACGGCCAGTGCCTGAGGGGTAGCGGCCGCGATCCGTTCGGCCTGCCTGAAACCCTCGCCCAACGAAGCGGGCACTAGTTCCGAAGGTCCGATCAAGAAGGCTTTGCGGTCGGCATAACGGGTACTCAGAACAGGGTCAATAGCCCCTTCGTGTACAAAAACGATGGGGGAACCATAATAAAATGCGTAGTAGAGGGCCGGCAGGGCCCATCCTAGTGCGCGCCGGTCACCCCCGGGGAGGACGAGTACATGTTTGCCGACAGGATCCACTGAAATGGAGTTCTGCGCAAACGTCTCCCAAGTTTGCTCCGTGGGCGCTTGCAACGCGGTTGCCGCCTGCGGATAAGGGATAGTCGTTTTCAGGTACGCATGCAGGTCCGACGCATCTACCGCCACCAAACGGGTTACGTTCTTGGTATGGGCCATCAGGCGCCCTTCTTCGGCCCCTTGTTGCGCCCAGGGGGCTACCTGAATGCTCTCGCGCAAGGTGTTGACTAATCCAAAGCCAATCACCAGCATACTACAAAATGCTACTATAGGATAAGACCACTTCATAAAGAACGTAGTTACGTGGTGGGAATCAGGTATGTCAGTAGCCACAGCACAGCAAATCCTCCTGCCAGTGCGTAGGCGATGATCCAGGGGAGACGGGGGGTCCGCCACACTACGCCCCCTAGGAGTGCCGCGATGCTGAGCAGGGTCAGCGTGTCGCCATGTTTGTGGGGCTGGTCGGTGCTTATGGCGTAAACTACCAGCGCCAGAAAACCCAGTACGGCAAGGCCTAAGTGGACCCCTACCAATCTCCGGGGAGGTTCATGGTGCTGATGTGCGGAGGTCAGTGGAAAAAGGCCTACCGTGGCGGCAGCCAAGAGTAAAATACCGGCAACAATATCCATGTACTTAGGTTAGGGGTTCGAGGAAGAAGCGACACGCCAGATCACACCGGTGAAGGGATGGGCACTCATGCCACCGTCATCGAAGTCGACCACCCCGAAGTCTACGATGTAGAGACTCTGGTCAGGGCCCCAGGATAGTTGCAAGGGGCGTTCCAACCCGCCACTGCCATCAACAGAGGCCGGCAGGTGCGAGCGATTATAGAGGTAGTCAGCAACTTCCCCGGTGTTGAGATTAACCCGCTGTACGCGAAAGCCGGGCCAATTGTAGCGTACGCCTTCGGGGGCTTGTCCCTCAGGAGGTACCCCGGTTGGACGGTGCGGGTGGTATTGCTCTCCTTTAAAGAATGGGACAATGGCGCCGAATTCGGCCACTAAAATGTCGGTATCCGGAAGGCCAAAAGGCTGCCCGAAAACCATCCCTTGGGCAGCACTATGAACCGGCAGGCGTACCAAGGGCTGGCGGGGCCGTTTTTCGCCTTTGAGAAGTTTCTGGTGGGTTTCCGGGGTGAGGACAAAGCCACGCTCCTCCGGCTTCACGCCAAAGCGTTCGTCCGTGATGGGCAGGCCGCTGTAAAAATCAGGCCATCCATACCACTCGCCCTCCACTATTTCATAGATGGGTTCGTAGTCAAAGTACATGCCACGCGGCGGCATGGGATTAGCACTGTTCATCGTCGCGATCAGCCTGCCGTCAGGACTATAGCGGTACCCGAAACTGGAGCGCAGTCCCCAAGCCAGTCGTTCAACGTCAGAACCGTCGGGGTTACACCGGAAAAAAGCCCCATTGCAGATTAACTGTCCGGGTACTGCCTGACCAGCTTTACTTTCAGTACCTAACGGTAGGTAGGCTCCTGTACGGAGCGAGTCAGCCTCTACCAAGGTCACCTCATGAGTAGGAACCCAAAAATTTTGCCCGGTTAGGGTAATGTCTTCGCCTGGAATTTCATGGACATCCGGTTTGTTGAACTGGTCCATCACCTTCACCCAGTGCTCTTCAATCACGCCACTGTTGCCTTGTGAGGAGAGGAAGAAGACCATCTTACCGTCTTGAAATATGGGTTTGCCGTTCAGAAATTCACCCCAGGAAGGCAAGCCGTTGACGATGGTCTTAAATTCACCGGTGCTCAAGTCATAGACGGAATAGCGACTGCGGTGGGAAATGAAGAGTTTGCCTTCGTGATACGTGATCCCTGTGATTGGGGGAATGAGCCCCTCGTCCATCTGATCAGAGCTTGCGTTTGCTTTGATGTTGGTCATGGATACTACCTTATCGTACAACACCTGTAACGTGCCATCGGTCTGACGACGCAGGATGCGTGCCTTGGGCGCACGACCAGAAGAGGTACCATAGGTATGCCCACCTGCCTCGGCAATGTAAGCGGTTCCTTCCGAGTCAAACGCTACGTCTACCGGATAAGTGAGTCCTTGTGCGAAGGGGGTGATCTGTAGGCCGTCGGGAGTTGCGATGTCGGCTGGCCGGATCGGACGCTGACTGGTTTGTGTTACAACGGATTCGACCGAATCTACTTCGGTGTCTGCCAAACCCCTTTGTTGCGTAGGGCTGCTGCAATCAATCAACGACAAAATCAACAGGGTTGCGCCTGTGTACAAAAGTGGTTTTTGCATGAAACTCAGGATAAAATGAAAAAAATAGCTGAAGAAACGAGCCTGAGAGCAAGCACTGCTAATCGTCATGTAAAACCAAGTGAAATACAAGTGGGATATATGTCTGAATGTTTTTGTCTCAACGCTAAGACAAGAGACATAGATTTACATTTTCAAATAAAAAATTTACAAATTGAGTGGTATTTTTTTTGCGTATATTATCAACGTATTTATAAAAATTTAGAGAATTCTGTTTAACTTTTTTATGCCTTGGTCGTTGCAATAAAAAGATTGTTTTTGGCTTTTTACAGCCTTGTGTTGAGGCTGTTTCTAGATTACAGATTACGAAGTGAGGCATTATGAAAAAACACGACCACAGCGGCATGGCCATGCGCGGCGTGACCCGTCCGATGGCCGAACAGGAAATCAAGAAAAAATTCTCTCCGTCAGAAGA
>NZ_FNFO01000016.1 GCF_900100765.1 Catalinimonas alkaloidigena
CCCAACCCGGCAGCGCCTAGCAGGGTGTATACGGCAGGCGCAGCGGTGAGGCTTCACTCCAGGACGATCCGGCGTTGCTCATACGCTAATCCTGTGAAAACGCCTCCACAAACTAGGCATACTTGCCGGTACGGCATGACGATCCCTGAGCGTTCCAGCCGCTTATTAATTGCACTTAAGTCTTTCTTAAGGTAGACGCTTAATTAGAAGGGGATATACACCAACTTCTTGGTTTCAAAGTAAGGATCTTGGAAATAGCGATTTAGCGCCACTACTTCGACTTTGCGCTTTACTTCGCGCGTTTCTTCGTGCAAATCACCACCTTTCAGGCAGATGATCCCGTTGTGAATGGGGTGTTGGTAGTGCTTTACAATCTTTTTGCCTACCCACTGCATGATCTGTTTCAGAGGGGCTACTGCACGGCTGACCACAAAATCGTACATACCTGGCAACTGTTCTACCCGTGCCTGCTGGTACGTTACATTTTGTAACTGGAGGCCGGTGGCTACTTCTTCCACCACTTTGATTTTTTTACCGATAGAATCTACTAAGTGAAAGCGAGCTTCCGGGAAAAGAATTGCGAGGGGAATGCCCGGAAAACCGCCACCTGTGCCCACGTCCAGTACTTCGGTATAAGGAAGAAATTGCACAAACTTCGCGATGGCCAGCGAGTGCAGGACATGATGCGTGTATAACTGATCGATGTCTTTTCTGGAAATGACATTGATTTTGCTGTTCCATTCCTGGTAGAGAGGAAACAATTGCTCAAACTGTTGGACCTGATGCGCTGTCAGGTCGGGGAAATGTTCTTGAAGGATCTGGACCATGGGTAATAAAAAATCCGTAGCGGAAAACTACGGATCAAAAGGCAATTAAATCGCGTCTTTTCGGTTTTTTACCATGTCGTAGAGCAACTCACGGGCGCGGTGCAGTTGCGCTTTCACGGTGCCCAGCGGCGCGTCTAGCTCCTTGGCAATTTCATCGTACGAATACTCCTTGAAGTACCGCAGCTTCACCAGCGTTTGGTAACGAGGGGGCAACTTGGTCACGATCGTCCGCATGATGTCGATCTTCTGCGACTTGATGGCTTCCTCCTGCGGGTTGAGCGTGTTGTCACGCAGATCGATACCTACGTCCGAACCGTTGTCGTCCACATAGGTCGAACTGATGCTCATGGTATCGAGTCGCTTCTTCCGGATGAAGTCGATACAGTTGTTGGTCGCTACGCGGAACAACCACGTGCTAAACGTAAACTTTGGGTCGAACTTATCAAGGTTACGGAATGCTTTGGCGAAGGCTTCGATCGTCAGGTCCTCTGCGTCGTCGACGTTGCGGACCATCTTCAGAAGGGTGTGGTACACCGACTTCTTGTACTTTTTCATCAACTCGGCATAGGCTTTTTCGTCGCCCTCTTTCGCCAAGCGAATCAGTTCGAAGTCCTGAAGTGCCTTATCGGAAAATGATTTATTATCTAACTCCATTGGATGCGTTTAGAAAAGACCGCGGGCACCCCGAATATTACGTAGTAAAACACGTAGAAAAAGTCGAGGATCGGGAACAATGCCCAGTTGAAATCTTCCTCAAGTTTACGTGCAATACGGCGAAATACAAAAGTTTGTGCCCCGATTCTTATTAAGACGCCAACGGCAGCCAATGGCCAAAAGTTCGGGATGGTAAATAAAATTACGGCACTAAACCAAAACAGAAAATGCGAGAGGGAAAGAAGCCCCAGCATGGCTTTATCCGAAGATTTATAATGCTTGCTTACGGAGAGATGGCGGCGTTTTTGCCGATACCACTTTTGTAATGAAGTCTTTGGGATCGATACCGTTTGCGCGCCCCGATCCAAGCAAAGCGCCACGTTGTTGGGGCGGGCCACCGCATTCACAAACAAATCGTCGTCGCCTCCGGTAATGCGAATGTGGTTTGTAAAGCCCTTGTTCTGCATGAACAGGTACTTCCGGTAAGCCAGATTACGACCGACGCCCATGTAAGGACGACCCGCTGCCGCAAACGACAGAAACTGAATGGCCGAGAAAAACGTCTCGTAGCGAATGAGCGTGTTCAGCCAGCCGCGCTCCGACCGGTACGGCGCATAGCCCAATACAATCTCTTTCTCGTTCGAGAAGCTCTCCTGCATGTTACTGATCCATTGCTCGCTGCTCGGTACGCAGTCGGCATCGGTCAACAGCAGCACATCCCCCTTGGCGGCCTTAATCCCCAGCGTCAGTGCGTATTTCTTCGGATTCATTTCGTCCGGCGTTTCGTTGATCCGCACCAACCGGATTTTATCCTGGGTGTCGCGTTGCTGAAGCAGGTAGTCGTAGCAGGGATCGGCTGAGCGGTCGTCGACCACGATGATTTCGTAATCCGGGTGGTTTTGCTTCAGCAGCAAGGGGAGCAGTACCTGCATGTTTTCCAGTTCGTTACGGCAGCAGACGATTACCGATACTTTCTCTACTTTTCTGCCCGGAGACGAGGCACTGACCTGTAATGAGGAAAGACGCGCAAACACGCGGAGGTAAAACATCTGAATCAACAGACTTAGGGCAAAGATCCCGATAAGGGTATAAACGAAGTATAAATGCATGATACTGAGACAACTGACGCACCAAAAAGCCACCTGAAAAGGAGGCGGAAAGATAGCAAATAAAGCAGCCTGAAATCGGTAAATTTGCCGTTTCAGCGGAGCAGGTAAGGTATCAGCAAGGGGCGCTTATTCCCTTCATGCCAAACCTGAGTCTGGTGGCTTCAGTATTTTGTTAAACAAATAGCAACAGGTGAGTCGGAGGGGGTGTATTGTGACGGTAGATGTAAGGAACCTCACCTTTATCGAAATAAAAGGCACATGAAATTTACCCTGGTCGGTACCGACCTTCATTCCAAGGCTCGCTTGGGTCAAGTAGAAACCGCGCACGGCACAATCGAGACGCCCATTTTTATGCCTGTCGGCACGGTCGGCACCGTAAAAGCCGTCCAGCAGCGAGAGCTGCAAACCGACATCGATGCGCAAATTATCCTGGGCAATACGTACCATCTTTTTCTGCGACCGGGCCTTCCCATCCTGGAAAAAGCCGGGGGCTTACACCGCTTCATGAACTGGAATGGTCCCATTCTGACCGACAGTGGCGGCTATCAGGTCTATTCGCTGGCCGGAACCCGCAAAATCAAAGAAGAGGGGGTAACGTTCCGCTCCCACATCGACGGTTCTAAACACACCTTTACCCCCGAAGGGGTCATGGACATTCAGCGGAGCATCGGGGCCGACATCATCATGGCCTTCGACGAATGTCCGCCGTATCCGTGCGACTTTCGATACGCCCGCGAATCGCTGGACATGACGCACCGCTGGTTGAAGCGCTGTTGTGACCGATTCGACACCACCTCGGGTCGGTATGGCTACGAACAGACACTTTTCCCCATTGTGCAGGGTGGTGTATATCCGGAACTGCGTCGTCACTCGGCAGAAACCATTGCGGCTCTAGGACGCGAGGGAAACGCCATCGGCGGCCTTTCGGTCGGTGAGCCTACCGAGCAGATGTACGAAATGACCGAACTGGTCTGCGACATTCTGCCGACCGACAAACCACGCTATTTGATGGGGGTGGGCACTCCGGCCAACATTCTGGAAGCCATCGCGTTAGGCGTAGACATGTTCGACTGCGTGATGCCGACCCGCAACGCCCGCAACGGCATGCTGTTTACGACGCAGGGCATTATGAACATGCGGAACGAAAAATGGAAAAACGATTTTACACCCCTTGACGAAGGCTTAGGCGGGCACGTAAGTACCACTTATTCGCGGGCCTATGTACGCCATCTGTTTGCCAGCAAAGAAATGCTCGGTCCGCAGATTGCCAGCATCCACAACCTGACATTTTACCTGTGGTTGGTGCGGGAAGCGCGGCGGCACATTCAGGAAGGAACGTTTCTTGCATGGAAAAACCAAATGGTGGAGCAACTGATGCGTCGCCTGTAAACCCGGTTTGTTAAGCATTTGTCGTATGAAAATTCTGGATCGTTACCTGCTCAAAAAGTTTCTGACCTCGTATGTGTTCGTGGTCTTTGTGCTGGTATTGGTGATCTGCGTCATCGACTTTACGGACAAGAACGATAACTTCCTGAAAACCAACCCGCCATGGTCGGCCGTTCTGTTCGACTATTACTTTAATCTGTTTCCGTATTGGGCCAACATGCTGAGCCCCATCACCACGTTCATTGCGGTGGTGTTTGTAACGGCGCGGCTGGCTTCCCACACGGAAATTACGGCAATGCTGAGCAGCGGCATCAGCTTCAAACGGATCATGGTGCCTTACCTGATGGGGGCGGTCATCATCGGAGGAATGATTTTCTGGCTAACCGGCTGGGTCATTCCCAATGCAAATAAAACCCGCGTCGCTTTCGAAATCCAGTACACCAAAAATCCCTATTACTTCGATGGGCGCGACATCCACGTCAAAGTTGCACCGACCACTTACGTCTACCTGGAAAGCTACAATAACACCATCGACGTGGGGTACCAGTTTACGATGGAGGAAATCGACAGCCTGAAGCTGAAACAGAAATTGAAGGCCAAGAAGATCAGCTGGGATAAGGAAAAAGAGAAGTGGCACATCGACGACTATTCCGTCCATACCTTCCGGGGCGATCAGGAAGATATCACGTACGGCAACGCCATCGATACGACGATCAACCTGCAACCGAAAGATTTTGCCAGCACCTACGGCCTGCAGGAAACCCTGACGTTGACGGAACTCGACGAATACATCAATGAACTGAAAAGCCGGGGAGCCGATAACATTGCCACGTACGAAATCGAGAAGGCCCAGCGGTATACGTCACCCTTTGCCATTGTAATTCTGACCATAATTGGCGTCATTGTGTCGGCCCGCAAAACCCGCGAAGGTGCTGGGTTTCAGATTGCCCTCGGATTCTTTTTAGCATTTGTGTACATCATCTTCTTCCTGACCAGCCGCAGCATCGCGCAGGGGGGAAGCATATCACCCTATATGGCCACGTGGATTCCGAACATTGTGTTCGGGGGGGTAGGCCTCATCTTATACCGTTACGTACCACGCTGATGTGGAAAGATTACCTTCGTCTCCACTGGGTCATTTTTATCTGGGGGTTTACGGCCATCCTGGGAAAACTGATGATCCTGCCGTCCGTCGAGATCGTATTTTACCGCACGCTTATCGCGTTCAGCGCGCTCTACGTACTGCTCTACTTCCGCAAGCGCTCGCTGCGGATCTCGCAATCGCAACTCATCAAATTTCTGCTGACGGGTAGCCTTATCGGGTTTCACTGGATCTTGTTTTTCGGAGCGGCGCGTGTCAGCACCGTCTCGGTTTGCCTGGCCGGCATGGCCACGGGTTCGCTATGGACGAGTTTGCTTGATCCGCTGCTGACCCGGCGGCAGTTTCAGTGGTTCGAGGTAGGGCTGGGTGGCTTGGCGCTGGTGGGGCTGTACATCATCTTCCGGTTCGAATTCGATCATGCACTCGGGCTGACCATGGCGCTTGCTTCCGCCATTTTGGGCGCGGTCTTTACCATTTTCAACAGTCGCTTTACGCAATTTCAAACCCCGCTGGTCATCACGTTCTACGAAATGGTTGGCGCGTGGCTGACGGTCGCGCTGTTCCTGCCTCTCTACGGTACCTGGATCAGCCCGGACGGAATTCAGTGGCTTCCGGTCGGGTGGGATTACCTGTGGCTATTGTTGCTGGCGGTGGTGTGTACGGTCTATGCTTACGCGGAATCGGTACGGCTGATGAAGAAATTTACGGCCTTTGCCATCAACCTGACCAACAATCTGGAGCCTGTCTACGGCATTGTGCTGGCGGCGATCATCTTTGGCGAGCACCAGGAAATGACCCCTGAATTTTACATGGGCACGGGCGTCATCCTACTGGCCGTTCTGGCTTACCCGATCGGCAAACGCTTAACACGACGTCGGCAGCACGTCCCCACCATCATCGATTAGCGGAGAAGCTAAGGGATTCGTCGGCCTGCGGCTTTCGGAAGTCTTCCGTCATCAGTTCGTAAAGAATCTTTCCCCAGACCAGAATGCAGGGAACGGCTTTGATGGCGTATGGGCGAAAAAACTCCCGTTTGATGAATTTGGGGAACAGGTCGGTAGGCGAGAGGGCTGTGAAAACCAGGACCAGGACGAGCAACACCAGATCGGCCTTTGAGCGGGGGCGTATAAAGTACCAGATTGCTACGCCTGCAACGGCGATCACAAACGTGGGCGATTCGGCCATGTGATTAAAAATGATCACCCAGATCATCATCGAAGCCAGGAGCAACAGACGAAACGAGGGCGAGGCGTATTGTTGGACGCGTGCGTAGGGCAACAGAAAGAGAACTATCCCAACGCCCAACACGCCCAGCTTGGGTGCATCCCAACCGAACCAGCTGTGTAGCCAGCCCATCACCGAAAAGCCATAACTCCCGCCATGGTCGCGCGAAAGCAGCTCGCCCCATTGCTGGTAATAGTTTACCAATTCGGTCGGCGAAATAACCAACAGGGGCAACAGGGCCAGTACCAGCAGCCACCCCAGTCCCCACCCCAGGGCTTTGCCCTTTTGCGGATACAGCAGGAACAGGGCACCGGATACAATGCCAAAAATCTTGATAAAGCCGTTGGCCACGATCATCAGCATGGCCCAGGTAGGGTTGCGGTGCTCGTAAGCAACGTACGAGCCGATGAACAGGGCCGCGATGAGGGCATTGCTCTGAGCGTTTTGCAGATTCGTGAGCAGCTCTACCAGCGTGAACCAGAGCATGCGCGCTTTGGCCGGTTGCTGAAGCGGCAGGCGGCTGAGTGCCCAGTAAAGTGAGCCCGCATTCAGCAGGTTCCACCCGAAAAAACCTACGGCCGGAGGTAGCCACGCCAGCGGTCCCATGCTTAGCGCGAAGGTCGGCGAATATTTGAACAGGTCGGCGTACTCGGCCAGCGACAGTTCATATAAGGCCTGATGGTGGATCAGGTGAAAGAAAGAAGCCCTGAAGATCAGCCAGTTATTATACTGAGGGTAGAGATACCCCGAATCGCCCCAGGTCGCTTCGGGCTTCAGTACCTGAATGATCGAAGCAAGGAGGCCCAACAGCAAATACGCCCCCAGCAGCACCGGTGGCGCTTGCCAACGCGGGTGTTTTAGCGGAGAGAGCAAGGCCACAGCGCTTACTTTTTACGTGTCTGCTGGCGCTTTTGCTGGTCTTCAGCGGCCTTCATGGCAGCGGCCAGACGCTCCTGAAAACCCGATTTCTTCTTCGTTTTCTTCTTCTCTTTGTTGGCTTCCAGCTTGGCGCGAATCTTATCGTCATCCACAAACCGCTTGATCACGTTCTGCTGCGTGATGGTGATCAGGTTCGATACGAAGTAGTAGAAACTCAGACCGGCCGGATACGAATTTAGCACGAACATGAAGACCACGGGCATGATGTACGTAATCGACTTCATGGGGCCCTGCATGGTCGAGGCCTGCACCTGATTGTTGTAGTAAGTAAACGCAATTTGCGACGCCGTCATCAGCAGGGTAAACAAGCTGACGTGCGCCCCGAATCCCGGAATGGTAAACGGCAGATTGAAAATCGAGTCGTACGTCGAAAGGTCTTCGGCCCATAGGAACGGTTCCTGGCGCAGTTCGATTGCATTGGGGAAGAAGTAGAACATTGCCAGCAGGAACGGCATCTGCAACACCAAGGGAATACACCCGCTGATCGGGTTGATGCCTACTTGCTGGTAGAGCTTCATCTGCTCGGCCTGCATTTTCTGCATATCGTCGCCGTACTTGGCCTTCAGTTCGTCCAACTCCGGTTTCAGCACCTTCGTTTTGGCGGTCGAAAGGTACGAACGGTACGAGAGGGGCAGCAGGAACAACTTGATGATCAGCACCATGACAATGATGATGATGCCGTAGTTGCTGAAGACCTTCTCCAGAAGCTGGAACAGGTTGATGATGATGAACTTGTTGATGAAGGCAAACAGCGTCCAGCCCAAGTACACGTTGTCCTCGAAGTCGGGAGCGACTTTTTTCAGGATCTTGTAATCGTTAGGACCGAAGTAGAAGCGGAACTGCGCCCCATTGCCCTCTTGCAACGCCGATACCGGATACGAAAGCCGTGCCTCCACGTTTTTGACAATCGTCTCGCTGTTCGGGATCTGGGTCGTTAACTGAGCATTTGGAAAGGGCGCACCGTCGGCGATCAGGGCCGAGGTGAAAAACTTGTGCTTAAACGACACCCATTGCAACGGCTCTTCCGGAGTCGCGGACTGCGGATCTTGCGATTTCGCGTCCAACTCATCGAAACCGTCCTCAGCGCCGTAATAATTGATCGTGGCCATGGCCCGGCTCTGCTGGATGTCCTTTTCCATGTTGGGCATCCGATCGCGCCAGTCCATCACCAGATTCTCAGAACGCAACACGCCATCCAGGCCGGAAGCTTGCAGCGCATACCCGATTTGGTAGCCCTGCCCCGCCAGGGAGTACGTCTGGCGGATGGTGCCACCGGCCACGGGCAGCGTGAATGTTACCTGCTGGCTATCGCCTTCGGCAATGGTCAGTTGCGCAGGAGCATCGGTTTGGAAGTACAGATCGGCCAGGTTGATGTCGCCATTGGCCGTTCCGAGCAAAAGATCGAGTTGGGCATTCTGCTCATCGAACAGCACCAGGGGTTGACCCTGATACGTTTTGTACCCTTTCAGTTCAACGGTTTTGATGCGACCACCGCGTGTATCGAGTGCAATTTTAACGTCCTGGTTTTCCAGTACGATTTCGCGGGCCTGGCCCTGCAGGGCGTTGGCAAACGAGCCGTAGCGCTGCTGATTTCGCACCTCGCGCACCGAATCGGGCAAGGCCTCGTCGGGTTCGGAGGCGGCCACGGGGGTATCGGCGACGGAGTCAAGAACTTGTTCTGTTCCGCGCTCGTCGGGCGGAGAGGAGACAGGCTGTGGTCTGAAGAAAAACCAGTAGCCCAATAAAATGGCAAAGATGAGGACGAACCCCGTTAATTGATTCCGATCCAAGTGACGATCCGTTGAATGGTGAATACGTTAAGCCCGTTGCGAAGAAGTGCCGCGCCCCAAAGGCCAAGGCGCCGGTGCGGTAACGCCCACACGTGGCGTGCCCGCTGCGCACAGCACTCCTCCATTTCAGGGGCGCAAAGATAAGGATTTAGCTACGGACGGGCACTACATTTTTGTGCTTGGTGTGCTGAATGGCTGCGTGGACAAACCGGGCAAACAGCGGGTGCGGGTTGAGCACCGTACTCTTCAGTTCCGGGTGGTACTGTGCCCCCAGAAACCACGGATGGTCGGCCAGTTCGATGATCTCCACCAGTCCCGATTCCGGATTGATGCCCACCGGGAGCATCCCTGCCGCTTCGAACTGGTCCAGGTACTGGTTATTGAATTCATAGCGGTGGCGGTGCCGTTCGCTGATGAGTTTCTTGCCGTATACGTCGTAGGCTTTGCTGCCTTCTTTCAGTTCGCAGGGATAAGTTCCCAGGCGCATAGTGCCGCCCATTTGGGTCACCTTCTTCTGATCTTCCATCAGGTCGATCACCGGGTGCGGCGTGTTAGGGTCCATCTCGCGGGAGGCCGCGTCTTTCAGTCCCAGCACGTTCTGTGCAAATTCTACCACCGCGCATTGCATCCCGAGGCAAATGCCGAAGAACGGCACTTTGTTTTCGCGGGCGTAGCGCACAGCGTTAATTTTTCCCTGGATGCCCCGCTCGCCGAAACCGGGAGCTACCAAAATGCCGTCCAGGTCTTCCAGCAGCGAAAGCGACTCCAGGTCTTGCAGTTTTTCCGACTGAATCCACCGGATGTTTACTTTGCACTCGTTCTGAGCGCCTGCGTGCACAAACGATTCTGCGATCGACTTGTAGGAATCGCGCAGTTCCGTGTACTTCCCGATCAGGCCGATGGTGACCTCTTCCGTGGGGTTTTTCAACCGACCCAGAAAATCTTTCCACGAATCGATATCGGGTTCCTGGCGCGACTCCAACCGCAGTTTCGACATCACGCGCTCGTCGAGCTTCTCTTTCCGCATCAGCAGCGGCACGTCGTAAATGGTCTCTGCGTCGATCGACTCGATCACCGAGTTGATGTGCACGTTGCAGAACAACGCCATCTTCTTGCGAATGTCGAGCGGCAGGGGATGCTCGGTCCGGCATACCAGAATGTCGGGTTGCACACCGGCTTCCGACAGGCTGCGCACCGAGTGTTGTGTCGGCTTGGTTTTCAGTTCGCCGGCCGACCGGAGGTACGGCACCAGCGTCAGGTGAATCACACAGGTGTCTTCCGGTTCCACATCCCAGCGGAACTGGCGTACTGCCTCGATGAACGGCAGCGACTCGATGTCGCCGACACATCCCCCGATTTCGGTGATGATGATGTCATACTTCCCGGTTTCGCCCATCAGGCAGAAATTCCGCTTGATTTCGTCGGTGATGTGCGGGATGATCTGAACGGTTTTACCCAGAAAGTCACCGGCCCGCTCCCGGGAGATGACGTTGTGATAAATCCGTCCGGTCGTCACGTTGTTGTTCTGCGACGTGGGAATGTTCAAAAACCGTTCGTAATGACCCAGGTCCAGATCCGTTTCGGCCCCGTCGTCGGTGACGAAACACTCCCCGTGTTCGTACGGATTGAGCGTACCTGGATCGACGTTCAGGTAAGGATCGAACTTTTGGATGGTGACGGAAAAACCCCGGGCTTGCAAAAGTTTAGCCAGGGAGGCGGAGATAATACCTTTTCCTAAAGATGATGTGACCCCGCCGGTAACGAAGATATACTTGGTAGACGCCATGCGTGTGCTCCTCTGTATTTGGTGTACCTACGGGATACAAAGGTACGTTTTTCCGTCAGATTGCCCGCTCCCTTTGGAAAAAAGTCGTGAAAAAAGCACAGCTCTATCCGAAGCCCTTATCTTTGAATGTGTTGTTGTGCGAAACCTCCGGGTGGCCTCCCGTCGGGACGCCCAACGCCTGAAGGTGCAGCGAGTCGGCGGCCGACTTCGCGGGCACAACGACGAGATAAGAATGCCTCTCATTATTTTTTGCGTACGCTAGACTGATCCGGACGTCATGAGCATCGGTACATCTTCGGGAAAGTGGGGTAGACGGGTAGGAAGCGTGCTCGTCCTGGTGGCGGGCGTGGGCGCCTTGCTGACCATCGGCTTGGCGCTGGGTTGGTTCCGTACTACCGGCGCGTGGGTCGTCGGCGGGCTGGGCGTGGTGTTGGTGTGGAGCATCTGGCAGTGGCAGGGGGCGGTTTTACGACACCGGCGTGCCGAGCAAGCACTTCAGGCCCTGCAAGCGGAACCAGGCGCAGCCAACGCTGTACACTCCAACATCGCTGGTCAGGGTCCCGAGCTGCGGCTGGAAGAGAGCCGACAACTACTCCAGGCGATTCTGGATTTTTCGCCGACGATCATTTTTGTGAAAGATGTAGAAGGACGCTACCTGATGGTGAACCGGGGGTACAGCGAGTTCTACGGCCTGACTGAGGACGCCATCCGGGGGAAGAACGATACGGAACTGTATTCAGAGGCCGTGAGTCAGATGCTGCGCGCCCACGATCAGCACGTGCTGGAAACCGGCACCCGGCAAAGTTACCTGGAGCGTGTGCCGTTCCACGGTGAGGTGCGCGACTACATCAGCGTCAAATTTCCGTTGTACGATGCGCGAGGCCAGGCCATTGCCGTGTGCGGCATTGCTACCGACATTTCGGAACAGATCAAAAACGAACGCTTACTTCGGGAAAAGGAGCAGAAAATTCAGCTGGCGGCGGAAGGGGCCGGGCTTGCCCTGTGGGAGTGGGACCTGACAACCCATACGCTCCAGGCCGACAGCCGGCTGTTCGAGCTACTCCATCAGCCCACCGAAACTACGACGTTAAACCGAACGGCCACACTGGCGCTGATCCATCCCGACGAGCGGGCGGGCCTACGGCAGGCGTTGACGGGTTATCTGGACCAACCTACGACTCCGGCTGCGCCTTTTCGCCTCGAACTGCGCTTGCTGACCGGGACGCGCGAGTGGAAGTGGGTTTTGGTGCAGGGCGTGCTCCGTACCCCCGAAACCGACGGACAGCCGCGGCGGCTGATCGGCATTGTGCAGGATGTCGATGCACAAAAAAAATACGAGCAATCGCTCGAGCAGCAAAACCAGAAGATTCTGGATACCAACCGCGAACTGGAGTCCTTCAGCTATACTGTCTCGCACGACCTGCGTGCGCCTTTGCGGTCCATCGATGGGTTTGTCCGCATTCTGCGGCAGGAGTATACCGACGTGTTCGATGCCGAAGGCCGTCGCATGCTGTCCGTGATCGAAGACAGTGTACAACACATGAACCGCCTGATCGAAGCGCTGCTGAACTACTCGCGGTTGGGGCGGTTGGAAATCAGGCGAACCACGTTGCCCACTGCGCCCATTTTTGAGGAAGTTTTTCAGGAAGTGAACGCGACCTACGGCGGAAGTGCGCAACTGCGGCTTCCCGACGCACTACCGGCCGTTTTTGCTGACCGCAACCTGTTGCGCATCGTCATCTGGAATCTGGTGTCGAATGCTTTAAAGTTTTCCGCAAAAAAGTCGCGCCCCCTTGTGGAAGTCGAGGCAACCAGCGACGAGCATTACCATACCTTTATTATAAAAGACAACGGCGTGGGGTTTGATATGAAAGATGTCGAGAAACTGTTTCAGGTGTTTCAGCGGCTGCACGTAGCGCATCAATTTGAGGGAACCGGCATCGGACTCGCTACCGTGGCCCGCATCGTCAAGCGTCATGGCGGGCAGGTGGCGGCGGTGGCGGTACCGGGACAAGGCGCCTCGTTTACCTTTACGTTACCCGTGCATCAGCCGGTGGCTTCAACCTGGGAGCCAGGGTCCGCGGTGGCGATGGATGTATGAGTGCCTTACTACAGGAGCGCGAAGTAGACGCTTGGCGCAATAAGCACCACTACCGCCTAACCTGTGCCGCGGCCCCACGTTACTAATCCAGACACCACCACCGCTTATCACAAATTCTCTATGGACCCCTCGGATTTCACCGAACGCCCCATCCGCATCCTGATTCTGGAAGATTACCTTAGCGATGCTGAACTGCTGGAGCGTGAACTCCGGAAAGCCAAAATCGTATTCGAAGCGCAGATTGCGTCTACGCAAGAGCAGTTTATGGCCTACTTGCGCGAGCCCCCGGACCTGATCCTGGCCGACTATACGGTGCCGGGTTTCAACGGGCTGGAAGCGCTGGAAATCGTCCGGCAGCAGTACCCTTTTCTGCCGTTTGTCTTCACCACCGGGACGCTGGGCGAGGAACGGGCCGTAGAAACGCTGCAAAAAGGAGCGTCCGATTTTTTGTTGAAAGACAACATCCACCGCCTGCCGTTTGTCATCCGGCGCGTGCTGCGCGAGGCGGAAGAAAACCAGGCCCGCCGCCGCGCCCAGGAGGCGTTGCAGAAAAGTGAGGAGCGTTACCGACTGCTGGCGGAAAGTACCAAGGACCTGATCGGGTTACACGAAACAGAAACCTTTGCCTACACCTGGCTGAGCAGCTCCGTACAGGAATTGCTGGGCTTTGCGCCGGACGAACTGCTGGGGCGTCCGTTTGCCGAACTGGTGCATCCGGACGATCGGCCCACCCTGGCCAAGTTGCAGGCACATCTGCGCCTCCACCAAACGCTGCCCTTCGATCGGCTGGAAGTACGGATGAAACACCGGGACGGTAGTTTCCGGTGGATGGACAAGATCATCAAACTGCGCCGGAACGGCGGAGCCGTGCAACTGCAGTCGCATTCGCGCGACATCACCGCCTACAAACAGGTGCTCGAAAAGCTGATCCAGACCAATACCGAACTGGAGAACTTTGCCTACATCACGTCGCACGACCTGCGCGCACCGGTCGTGAACATGCAAAGTTTGATGCGCATGTGCGACCGGTCGGGTGCCAACCACGAGAAAAACCTGCGAATCATGGAAAAGCTGGACCATGCCGTCGAGCAAATGGCTCTGACGCTGGAAGACCTGACCGAGATTGTGGAGGTGCGGAAGGGGGGGAGCGTCTACAAGCGCCCGGTGGTGTTGTCCGAGCTGATGCAATTTGTACTCGAAAGCATCGAAGAGCAGATTCGTCAGACGCAGGCGACTGTGCAGGCCGACTTCGACGCCGCCCCCGTCATCACGTCGAATTACAGCTTTTTGCGCAGTATTTTACAAAACTTGGTGACCAACGCCGTGCGCTACCGCCACCCGGACCGTGCGCCCCAAATCCGAATCGAAAGTACGCCGGCGTCCGGTGGCATCTACATTCGGGTCGCCGACAACGGACTAGGCATTGATCTGGCCCGATACAGCGACCGCCTTTTTCAGTTGCATCAGCGTTTTCACGAGGGCACCGAAGGCCGGGGCATTGGGCTGTACCTGGTAAAAAAGCAATTGGAAGTGTTGGAAGGGCACATCGACGTGGAGAGCGAGGTCGACGTCGGTACTACGTTCCGGATTTTCCTGAAAAACTTTGCCTGAACCTCGCCCGCGGCTTAACCGAAGCGGCGGGGGCGCGTACATTAACTCACGCTAACGCATCACAAAACAGTCTATGGGGGCTTTGCAACGAATCATGATCGTGGACGACGACCACATCCATCACTTTGTATACGAAGAGATGATTGCCGATACCCAAGTGGCGCAAGAGGTTCTGACGTTCGCGCAGGCCAGCAAAGCCCTGGATTTTCTGGGCGATGCCTGCCACGATGCCGACCAATTGCCGGACCTGATTCTACTGGATCTGAACATGCCGCACATCAGCGGCTGGGATTTTCTGGAGGCTTATCAGAAGATACGTCCCGATTTTGCCAAAGATGTGGTGCTGATGATTCTCTCTTCCTCGGTGTATCAGAAAGACATTGATCGGGCTCATGCCTACGAAGACGTTGCCGATTTTGTGATGACGCCCCTGACGGAAGACAAACTGCGTACCATCCGCGATCAGTTTTTTGCGACGTCTTAATAACAAGAAGGCGACTAAGATGCGATGAGCTGCTGCTGGTAGCTTTTGGGTGTGGTGCCGACGTATTTTTTGAACGTACGGATAAAATACCCGGCGTTTTTAAAGCCGAGCTCGAACGCCACATCGGCCACGGTCTTTTGTGGATCGGCCAGTCGCTTCTTGGACAGGCGAATGCGCTCCCGGTTAATGTACTCGATGGGCGCTACGCCAAACTCCTGCTTAAAGTGGCGTAGAAAACTGGCTTTGCTCATGCAAGCCTGGTCGGCCAGTGCCTGGAGGGTGATGGGGGTCGCGAGGTTTTGACGGATGTAATTGGCCGTAAATTCAATGCGGTGTCCGTGCGCCGACGGACGGCTGTATTCCAAAATGACCCCCTGGAGTGGCGTCTGCATGGTGCGGATCAAGAGTTCCGTGATGTTCGTGTCAATCAACAGCTTCTTACAGGAAACTTCTTCCTCCATCACCTGCAACAGCTTGGTCACCGACCGGAACACCTGCTCGCTTTTTACACGGCTGTACCGTGACCGCAACACCTGCCGGTCCGAAATCTCGTCCTGTCCGTCCGAGTAATACTCGTTGATCAACGAAAGGGTATCGGCCACGCGTTGCATCGGGAACTCGATCACCATACATTGCACCGGATTGGCGTACGAGGTGCGCGGAAACTGCAGGTGCTCCTGGGTGCCGGGCAGCAGCAGAAATGATTCGCCCGTGAGCAGATCGAGATTCTCGTCGCCCAGTTTCAGCATGGCGTCTCCCCGGATAATTGCAATAAAGGTAAGGTACTGACTCTGGAGAGGAACGTTCTGGTGGGGGTCAAAAAAGTTGTAAACCGTTAGAAATGTCTCTTTTACCTCGAAAAGAATGCTCTTTTTAAGTAAAAAATCGGGTTCTAAATTGTATTGTGGGATGAAAGAACTCATTGAAAAGTCATTATGAGTATATTGTGATATACTTTGAGTCGATAATGTAATTTTCGTAGAGTAAAAGTATCCAATTTTGACAACACCACCAATTAGTACAGCTGTTCAGGCAACCATAGTACAATTCGTCACAGTTCCTCGGTACTGGATCTACTTGCAACCCAATTCACACCAAAAGGGTGCCAAGTAAAAACCGAACACCAATATACTTCCGGCCTTCACCAAGGCCGGAATTATTTTTTTAAGCCCGCTGCAACTCTGTAATCTGTGTCCCGCGATACGAAGCCAAAAAGCTCCCTAGTCGATCCAGGGCGGGTCCAAGCGTCTCGACTGGCGGCAGAAATACCACCCGGAAGTGATCCGGTTCCGGCCAGTTGAAGCCCGTGCCCTGCACCAACAAAATGCGCGTCTCCTGCAGAATGTCTAGAATAAACTGCTGGTCGTTTTCCACCCGGAACCGCTTCAGATCGATCTTGGGAAAAGCATAAAACGCGCCACGCGGCATTACGCACGAGATGCCTTCAATTTGGTTGAGTTTTTCGATGCAAAGGTCGCGCTGCTGACGTAGCCGTCCCTGCGGAAGGGTCATCTGCCGAATGCTCGACGGGCTGTCCAGCGCAACCGTAATGGCGAACTGCGTGGGCACATTGCTGCACAAACGCATGCTGGCCAACGTCGTCAGACCTTCCAGGTACGATTTGGCCTCGGCGCGGCGCCCGCTCACCACGGCCCAGCCCGCCCGGAACCCCGCCGCGCGCGAGTTCTTCGACAAACCGTTCATGGTAACGCAAAGCGTTTCTTTTACGTACGAGGCGATCGAATGGTGCACCGTATCGTCGTAGAGAATCTGGTCGTAGATTTCGTCCGAGTAGAGCACCAGCCGGTGGCGCTCGGCGATCTTGGCCATTTTTTGCAATAGCTCTTCCGAATACACCGCGCCGGTCGGGTTGTTGGGGTTGATCACCACCAACGCTTTGGTGCGGTGCGAAATTTTGGATTCGAGGTCGGCCAGGTCGGGCATCCAGTCCGACGCCTCGTCGCAACGGTAATGCACCGCCCGTCCACCGGCCAGATTTACCGCCGAGGTCCACAGCGGATAGTCCGGCGAAGGAATCAGCACTTCGTCGCCATCGTTCAACAGGGCCTGCATGGTGAACATGATCAGCTCACTCACCCCATTGCCCACGTAAATGTCTTCCATGCGCACGTCGGTAATGCCCTTCATGGCGCTGTAGCGGCGAATCGCTTCGCGTGCCGCCGGCAGTCCGCGGGTATCGATGTAGCCTTGCGCGTGTACCAGATTCTGTACAATCTCATTGACCAGTTCCGTCGGCGTAGTGAAGCCGAACGGCGCGGGGTTGCCAATGTTCAAACGCGTAATGTTATGACCGGCCTCTTCCAGTTCGCGAGCTTTCTCGAAAATGGGGCCTCTGATTTCGTAGTTGACTTGGTTGAGCTTACTGCTTTTGCGGATCATACGTTGACTTACGTAAAAAACGACCGAAGGGGGTAAAGTACTGAATAAGAATTAGTTTCAGGAACGACTGCTCCCCCGCGGGTCATAGGTTTGTGATGGAAGACTGTTGTTAAGGCCGGGATTTGCTTGATCCCAAAACGAAAGGTAGGAACTTTATTGTGCTGTTTGCAAAGATAGATGCACTATTTTAAAAGAATGTAAAGAACAGAGGCCCTCCACCGAAAAATTGTAACCGACCACCTTAATTCGATGGAGAAAATAGGAATCGTACGGATGTAAGTTCTACGGGCAGGATCGCCTGGTTCGCGCATGACGGCGGGCTCATCCCGATGCTTTCAGAAAGGGGAGCACCAGCTGGGTGCCCGGCGTCGGCTGGTCTTCAGGGAGTGCCGAGGCTTCGGAAACCAGATTGGAGACAGAAAGGCCCAACAGCCGCACGTCGCGCTCCTGCAAATCGACCTCTTGTAGCAATCGGACGCCGGCCTGTGCGATGGCCGCGGCCGTGTGCAGGGGCGTCGTATCCGTGAAGCTGCGCGTCAGTTGTGTGAAGTCGCCGTAGCGTACCTTCAGCGTGAGGGTGCGCCCCCCACCGACGGTCGCTTCTTTGGCCTGCAAATGGTCCTCAATGCGTTCGGCGAGTTGCCCCAAGACCTCTTTCATGGCTTCCAGTTGGGTCAGGTTCTGGGAAAAAGTCCGTTCCGCACCCACCGATTTCCGAATGCGGTTCGGGTTAACAGGCCGCTCATCCACGCCGCGCACAATCTGGTAATAGAACTTGCCCACCTTGCCGAACCAGCGGGTCAGGTCGGCCTCCGTGCAGGCTTTCAGGTCGGCCCCGGTTCGGAGGTTCATCTGGTGGAGGCGGGCGGCCGTTACTTTTCCAATCCCGTGAAATTTTTCGACGGGCAAGGCCTCCAGAAACGATTCGGCTTCGGGTGGGGTGATGACGAACAGACCGTTGGGCTTGCGTTGGTCGGAGGCGATTTTTGCCAGGAACTTGTTATACGATACACCCGCTGAAGCGGTCAGGCCGGTGGTCTCGTGGATGCGCCGTTTGACTTCCTGGGCGACCAGCGTGGCCGAGCCCAGTTGCCACTTGTCGTTCGTAACGTCGAGGTACGCTTCGTCGAGCGAAAGCGGCTCCACCAGGTCGGCCGCCTCGTGAAAGATGGCGCGAATCTGTTGCGAAACGGCGCGGTATACTTCGAAGCGGGGTTTGACGAAAATCAGGTCGGGACACCGCCGGATGGCTTGCCACGACGGCATGGCCGAGCGCACACCGAATGGACGCGCTTCGTAGCTGGCCGTGGCGACTACGCCGCGCTGACTGCTGCCGCCCACCGCTACAGGCTTGCCCCGCAGGTGCGGATGGTCACGCTGTTCCACCGCGGCATAAAAAGCATCCATGTCAACGTGGATGATCTTGCGCATCATCCTCCAAAGTACGCAGAAACTGTTGGAATTGATCGGTATTGTACTGCGCCATGCCCGCGTGTCGCCAGCGAATTTCGCCGTCGGGAGAGATGACGTACGTGGTGGGAATGGAGTTCGAGGCGTAGGCGGCGGGCAACGATCCGGCGAGTCGGTATACGGGGAAGGTATAGCCTTTGCGTGCCAGAAAGCGCTCGGCCTTCGCACGGTCCTCGTCCAGGTCCACTAGCACAAAGACCACTTCGTCGCCCATCGTTTCGTAGAGTTGCTGAATGTCGGGCATTTCGGCGACGCAGGGCGGGCACCACGACGCCCAGAAGTTCAGAAAAATCGTTTTCCCGCGCCACTGTTGCAACGACGCGGCGGGCCCCCCGGCAAACGGTACGAGGGCCAGGTCATACGCCGCCGGGGCGGCTTCCTGTTCGGTCGTCGGGTTGAAAAGCCCGGTCGCCAGCACACCACGTTGCACAAATCCCTGCACCTCGGGCAACCAGCCCGACAGGTACAGCACCAGAATAACGGTCGGCAGCAGAAGCCAGTCCAGGAAAAAGCGAAGCGGTTTTTTACGAGTCATGCGCAAAAGTAACGAGCGCGCTGCCCTTCCTGTGTAACCTGGATGACATTTCAGGCATTGCCCACCACCACACTGCATGCGCGCTACGGCGCGTGTTGCGCCATCTTCCACCAGCAGGCCAGACGATCCACAAACCGGTCGGCCTTATCGTGATAGAGCCGTTTGCCCAGCGGATAGGCCAACTGACGCAACCGGGCCTGTTCCCGTTCGAGAATGCCCAGCAGCAGCTCGGCCGAAGCGTTGTCCTGGAAGGGGAGGGTTTCCGCCTGCACGCTTTGCTGCAACACCGCCAAATCGTGGTCGTCGCCCAGCCACGCGCCCAGCTGTTCCCACTGGTGCTGATAGGCCTTCATCACCGTAGGCCAGACCACACGCAACAGCCGGAACTGGTAGCCCAGGTACTTGGTGCGTTTGCGCCACTCGTGGAAGTCGGCGGCTTCGCCGGAGTCGTACGCTTGGGCCAGTGCCTTGCGTCCGCGCTGGTAAGTGCGAGCGATGTTCTCGGCCATGGCTCCGAACGATTCGTCCTGCCATTGCCAGCCGTTTACCAGCGTTTGTGCCGCCTGGAGGCGCGCCAGTGCTTCCGGGACCAGCTTGCCTGCCGTCAGGTGTTCGGTGGCTTTGTTGCGTTGGTAGTAGAGCGAGCGCCGCACGCGCGTAAAGGCTGCGCTGTGGAGGGACGTGCGGTAATGGGACCGCAACCGATTCAGGGTGTCGATCAGGGCAGTGATGTCACGGGTTTCCGACAACAGGGCGGCCGTATCGCGAAAGGAGGCGTTCGCCTGATGATAGGAGGCTTCTCCCAGTTCGGAGCGCACCAGGCGCGCGGCGGCCCGGGCCTTTTTCATGCACTTGCGGAGCGTGTGAACCGACTCATGCGGATCGTCGAGGTGCTGCAACGCAACCTGCGCTTTTCCCAGTTGCTCGGTCGTTACGCGCCGAATGGCCGTTGCCAGCGGTTCGTGTGGGTGGAAGCGATAACTCATAAGCGAAGCACCTTCCCTGAAGTTACGCAACGCTGAAATCCCTCGATAGAACACAAGCCACCGCACGAAAGTATAATCGAGTGCATTGGTTTGTTTTGGTATGTTTCAAGAGGATATTTGCTAGGTATTTTGATGCTATTTGCTTAATTTTGAAAGCTTAATTGCTGATTTTCTGTTGAAAGAAGTGTTGGTTTGTTTTGTATTGTAATGAACTTTTTATGAAGCTGGATCTCCAGGAGAAATTGCAAATTTTGGCCGATGCTGCGAAGTACGATGTCTCGTGCTCGTCGAGCGGAAGCAAGCGAAAAAACGAAGGCGGATTGGGCAACGCCACCGGTATGGGCATCTGCCACACGCACACGGAAGACGGCCGCTGTGTGTCGCTTCTCAAACTTCTGCTCACCAACCATTGCATTTACGATTGTGCCTACTGCGTGACGCGCCGGAGCAACGACGTGAAACGTGCCGCCTTTACGGTGCAGGAGGTCGTGGACCTGACCATCAACTTTTACCGCCGCAACTACATCGAAGGGCTGTTCCTGAGTTCGGGCATCTTCAAGAACGCCGATTACACGATGGAGCGGCTCGTGCGTGTGGCAAAAAAGCTGCGCGAAGAGCACAACTTCTCGGGCTACATCCACCTGAAGGGTATTCCCGGGGCCAGCGAGGAATTGTTGCGTCAGGCGGGGCAGTACGCCGACCGGGTGTCGATCAACATCGAAATGCCGACCGAGATGAGTCTGCAACAACTCGCGCCGGAGAAAAACCACCAGGACGTGTTTGTGCCGATGGATCACCTCAGAACGGGCATCCAGGAATTTAAGGAGGAGCGCAAAAAATCAACGAAAGCGCCGCTGTTTGCACCGGCAGGGCAATCGACGCAGATGGTAATCGGTGCAACACCCGAAAACGATCAGCAGATCCTGACCACCGCCGACTCGCTCTACAAGAAATTCGAATTGCGGCGCGTCTACTATTCGGGCTACGTACCCATTTCGGACGACGGCCGCCTGCCCGGCATCGGGACGCCCGTGCCGATGATCCGCGAAAACCGCCTCTACCAGGCCGACTGGCTGATGCGACTCTACGGCTTCCAGCTGGGCGAAATTGTCAGCGAACAATTTCCGCACCTCGACCTCGACGTCGATCCGAAGGTCTCGTGGGCGCTGCGCAACCGCGCCTTTTTTCCGGTCGATGTCAACACCGCCGACTACGCACTGATTCTGCGCGTGCCGGGCATCGGGCACCGGTCGGCGCAGCGGATTGTGGCGGCCCGCAAGTACCAGTCGCTACACCCCGAGCACCTGCGCAAGTTTGGCGTGGTCTGGAACCGCGCCCGCTTTTTCCTGACCGGCCCGGGCTCCGGATACGACGCCCGCGACTACGCCAGCGAGCGGCTCAAAGTCCGACTGCTGAGCGGCGGCTACAGCAAGTACCGCAACCTGTCGACCCAACTCACGCTGTTTGCGCAAAGCGCCTGAAGCCTCTTTCTTTTTCAACCTTAACCGGATACGATCATGATTTCTGCTCTTTATGACAATACGTTCGAAGGATTTCTGACCGGCATTTTCGAGTACTACGAACGGCGTTGGTCTCGCGTCCGCCTGGTGCCTACGCACCGGCATCAGCCCGATGTGTTCAGTTCTGTGTACCGCATCCAAACCGACGACGCCAAGGCGGCCCGGGTCTGGGAAGGGTTGAAGAAGCGCCTTTCGCCCGAAGCCCAGCAGCATTTTTATTACAGCTTTCTCTCGGAGAAGCCCGAACGCGAAGCGCAATTGCTCGACTACGCACAGCGGACTTTTGCCGACATGGGCTGGGTCGAGGAGCAGTACGGAGCCGTTTCGGTGCTGTGGGTGGCGCGGACCGGCCACCGCGTCTGGATCGAACAACACCGCATGGAGGCCTTCGTGCGCTTTGAAAAGACGGACGAAGGCCTGTTTTACGCCCACATCGAACCCGACTTCAACGTGCTGCCCATCATCGCGCCGCACTTCGTCGAGCGCTACGCCGACCAGGAATGGCTCATTTATGATGGACGCCGCCGCTATGGCCTCCACTTCGACCGGCAGGAGCTGCAGCGCATCGAATTCGAGCTGGAAGAGGGGGAGAGCCGACGCCTGTCGTACGAAGCGCAAGAGCCTGTCTACCAGCACCTCTGGAAAACCTACTTCGAGTCGGTTAACATTCCGGCCCGCCGCAACCTGAAACTCCACCGCCGCATGGTCCCGCAGCGGTACTGGCGTTTCCTCACCGAAAAGCAACCGGAACTCAGCCGCCCCAGGGCTATTCCAACCGCTCTGAAAGGGTAACTATCGCATCCGCGTCAGCGTGAATACATAATACGGTTTAGCGCTTGTACTTTCTGGCGAGAAAGCACAAGCGCTAAATGCGTTTAGGGGCCGGACCGACATGATACCACAGCCAAGATTCTGTAAAATGGACGCTTTTAGAAAGAAGCCAGCACGGGCCATAGTGCGTCCTTTGCAAGAAAAGAGAGAGACCTCTCAAACGTTGAAAGATTGTTTTTGTGGGTATTGCTTTTGAGTGATTTCGATAAGTAAGGAAATCGAACAGATTAATCTGGTCAAATCCGACAAAATGCACAATTTGCCGTAACAAATAATAGCCCATTTTTTTAGCCTTCTCGTGCCAATGCGCTAATCTGATCCGCCCTTAACAAAGGCAGCGCTATACCTTTTACAAAAGCCGGCATAGCGCAAACGTGTGGTTCAGATCGACTTCTGGTCGGCGTTGAACGAGCAACTAAGTTGCTATAACTTTTAAAATTTAACCATAACTCATAACCCATGAAAAGGGCGAAAAAACTACTCTTCTTCTTTTTGGCCGTCTCCTTCTGCCAGGTTGGCTATGCGCAGCTCAACCCCATAAAAAAGTTTGATTATTCTTTGGTGGAGGGGAAAAAGCTGTTGATTCCGAGCTTTGAGACCTCAGAAAAATACATCAAGCGGATGACTAAAAAAGGTCGGTTCGATAAAATTGAAGATGTACAGGAAAAGGTAAACTACTATAATACGATTTGGGAAGAGGCCATGTTGGAATCGTCGTACGACGCCACATCCTACGAAATCAAAGCGTTTGACTATCGTGAACTGGTAAAGCAGAAAGATCAGGAAGCCATCTTATTGCATTACTACATCGATAAATATAACAACTGGTCGGCCGTTCTGATGGTGACGGCACCCAAGCGGCAAACCATTGCCAGTGCGATCATCAACGGCTTGGATTTGAGTTCTAAAAACGATATCCGTTTGATGATCAACATGCTCAACGAGTCGTTGAACGCTGCGATACAACTTGAGCAAGAGGGCGATAAAAGCTACCGGGCGATGAAGAACAAATACAAGGAGCGCGTCGTGAACTTTTACGATCGTATTGAAGAAAAAACGTTTCTGGTGCCTAAAAGCACTCATAAAAATCCTGAGAAGGCGGCTGAACGAACCGCGGACTTAAAAGATGCTTTGAAGGCATGGCACTTGAGCGGAAGCGAACTCACCACGGAAGAAGGGATTGAAGAGAAGCGATTAGAGGGCGATGAAAAAAGTTTTTACTGGAGGGATTTTCCAATCTACACACAAAGCCCACTCATTACTTACCATTATAACGTGATCATCTCCACGAAGGACGATGTTGTACTCTTTGCTTTTCTGGGAAAAAAACGATTGAAACCCGAAACGCTGACCTTGATCGAGAACAAGATTGTCTCGAAAGCAACGAAATACAAGTCACAGCTCTCAAAGCTTTAAGTTTCGGTTGCATCCACATCATCGGGGGGCTTGTGCTGCAGGTGCAAGCCCCCCGATCGTGTATAGAACTGTGTAAATTCCCAAGAAGCTTTGGGGGGATTTGCCGGATGGGCGGGGATGGTTACCTTGTCTGCCGTGAACGTGCCGATGACTCTTGCGCTTACCATCTCCATCGTATTCTGGTCCTGGATTCTGGGGCGGTTGCTGAACGAACTCTTGCGCAAGCGAAGTGATTACCAACAGCTTGCTCACTGGGTTTTCCTACCCGGCAACCGACTGAACCGATGGATCGGCCTGGGCATTTTCAAATGGATCGTTGTCCATACCTTTTTTCGGTATCTGAATCAAAAGTTGACGCTGCCGGGCCGCCCTTCGCGTGAAGCATTAGAAGCCGTTCGAGAGGAAATGGTTTACTCGGAAATCAGCCACCTGATTGGATTTGGGTTGGTCGGTGTCGCCGTGCTTGTCAACGTCCTGTGTTTCGAACATCCGGCGTTAACATGGTCGTTATTGGTGACCAATGTGTTCATGAACTTGTATCCCGCGTTGCTGCAACAGCAGAACAAGCGGCGACTAATTGCAGCGCTATCCGCCACAAAAGCCTGATAGGTTTCAAACCAAACGGGCGTTCCGCCGTTTTACAGAGAGTAGTGTATGTAGCTACGTCTAATTTTTGACCTAACTCCTCGTAAAATGACTGTGATTAAAACAAAAAATCAATACGAAAAACAGAATCCCCTGACCCAATATCCGCGTCCGCCGTTTCCGAAACAGCCGCAGGAGCGTCCCGGCTCGGTCGACCTGATGGACCCGGCACCCGACCACGGCGAAGGCAGCTACCAGGGTTTTGGCCGCCTGAAGGGCCGCAAAGCACTGGTGACCGGCGGCGACTCGGGCATTGGCCGCGCGACCGTCATTGCCTACGCCCGCGAGGGCGCCGACATTGCGTTCAACTACCTGCCGAGCGAGGAAGCCAACGCGCAGGAAGTGGTAAAACTGATCGAAGCCGAGGGCCGCAAGGCCTTCCCGATTCCGGGCGACATTTCGGACGAAGCGTTCTGCAAAAAATTGGTGGAAGAGGCCGTGGAAAAGCTGGGCGGACTGGACATTCTGGTCAACAACGCCGGAAGGCAAACTGCACAAAAGTCGATTGCCGAGCTAACCACCGAGCAGTTCGACAACACGTTCAAAGTCAACGTATACGCCCTGTTTTGGATCAGTAAAGCGGCGTTGCCGCACATGGACGCCGGAGCAACCATCATCAACACGACGTCGATTCAAGCCTTCGATCCTTCCGAAATCCTGTTGGATTACGCCCAGACCAAAGCCTGCATTGTTGCGTTTACGAAAGCGCTGGCGAGTCAGGTCGCCGAAAAAGGCATTCGGGTCAATGCCGTGGCTCCCGGTCCGTTCTGGACGCCGCTGCAACCTTCGGGCGGGCAGCCGCAGGACAAGATCGAGAAATTCGGTTCCAGCACCCCGTTGGGTCGTCCCGGCCAACCTGCCGAAATCGCCCCGATGTACGTGTTGCTGGCCTCGCAGGAGTCGAGCTACATCACCGGCGAAGTGATGGGCGTGACGGGAGGTATGATGCCTTACTAAGCTAATGAGTTTGATAAAAGAAGCCCTCCGGAGCATCGTCGCTGCGGAGGGCTTTTTGCATTTACTTTTTCCGCAACTGGTACGTGCCGCCGCTTTCCGTCATAAAGTCGTAGGTCCAGCCTCCGCCGGGCACGTCGTCCGAGGGGGTACGGTACTGATTTTCCGGAAGTTGAAAAAAGGGATGAGGGTTTGTGCCTTCCGCCGCACGCAGCAGCGTTTTGCCCCGCAGCACCAGCGCATTGGGGACGCGAATGCGGCAATTGCCCCCGCCTTGCGACCGTACGGTGAGTGTTTCGATCTGCCCGTTTTTCCAGGTGAGGTCTACCTCGAAGCCCCCGCGGGTGCGCAGGCCGGTAACGCGCCCGCTGGACCAGGCATCGGGAAGGGCGGGGAGGAGGGTAAGCATCCCGTCGTGGCTTTGCAACAGCATTTCGGCGATGCCCGCCGTGCCCCCGAAGTTCCCGTCGATCTGAAACGGCGGATGCGCGTCCAGCAGGTTCGGGTACGTGCCGCCCCCATTGGCATAGTCGGTGCCTTCGGCACCGGTGAGTTTCAGTTGCTCGCGCAAAAGCTTGTAGGCGTGGTTGCCGTCGTGCAGGCGTGCCCAGAAGTTGATCTTCCAGCCTTTGCTCCAGCCGGTACCCCCGTCGCCCCGAAGTTCGAGCGTTTTGCGTGCTGCCTCGGCATAGTTCGGGGTGTGTAGGGGTGAGATTTCCCGGCCGGGGTGGAGGGCAAACAGGTGCGATACGTGGCGGTGTTGAGGGTCTTCGTCCTGCCAGTCTTTGTACCACTCCTGCAGGTTGCCGCGTTTCCCGATCTGAAGCGGGTACAGCCGCCGTTTGGCCTCCTGGAGCTTGCGCCGGAAACCAGGATCGTCGCCCAGCTTCTTCGAAGCTTCGATGGTGTTGGTCAGCACGTCCCAGACGATGGCCATGTCCATCGTCGTGGCAATGGAAACGGCCCCTTTCACACCCTGGTCGGTGATGAAGATGTTTTCGGGCGATGTCGAAGGGGCGGTGACCAGACGTCCGTCCGGGTCTTCTACCAGCCAGTCGAGGCAAAATTCGGCGGCGCCTTTCATGATCGGGTAAGCACGGTCGCGCAGGTACGCTTCGCTGCCCGTAAACTGGTAATGCTCCCACAGGTGCTGGCTGAGCCACGCGCCCCCCATAGCCCAGTTGGCCCAGTTCGGGTCTCCCTTGCCTAGGTCGCCTACGGGGTTGGAGGTCGCCCAGAGATCGGTGTTGTGGTGCGCCGTCCAGCCGTTGGCCCCGTAAAAGTTCCGGGCAGTTGCCCGACCGGTTTGTGCCAGCGTCGCCAGGAAATCGAGCAGCGGCTGGTGCAGTTCCGACAGGTTGGTGACCTCGGCGGGCCAGTAATTCATTTCCGTGTTGATGTTGATCGTATAATTGCTACTCCACGGCGGGCGCATGTGCGGATTCCAGATGCCCTGGAGGTTGGCCGGGGTCGCCGCCACACCCACGCGGGCGGGGCGCGAGCTGGAGATGAGCAGGTAGCGGCCGTACTGGAAATAAAGTACCTCCAGCGCAGGATCTTTACCGCCTTCGGTATAGCGCCGCAGCCGCTCCAACGTGGTAAAATCGACCGATGGACTGCCGTTGAGCGTCAGCGTCACTCGGTTAAAGTAAGGACGGTAGTCGCGCAGGTGTTGTTGTTCCAACTCGTCGAACGAGCGGCCGTTCGTGCGGTTCAGGTACCCTTGCACCAAGGCGGTCTCGTCTTTCCCCTCGCGGTCCGGACATTTGTCGAAACCGTTGAAGCTGGTGGCGGCCGACAGCACCAGCAACACTTCGGACGCCCCCGTTACCCGAATGCCCGCGGTGTCGGTCGTGACCGTCCCGTCGTGACGCTGGACACGCATTCGCAACGCGTAGCGCATGCCCCGGCAACCGGTCGGATCGTCCCATACGATGGGATCTTCGTTGTAATTCACGTAGTTGGGATCGGTGTGGGCGGGGGCTTTGCCGCGCATGGCCAGTTCCTGCGGACCGATCACCACGTTTGCGGAACGCAGCGGACTCCGGGTAGAGGCGGTGAAATTCAGCGCTCCGGGTCGGCTGGACCGCAGCCGCAGCACGAGGGCCTGAGCGGGGTATGAGACAAAGAGTTCGCGGGTATATTCTGTGCCGTCGACGGTGAAACGGGTCGTGGCCGTTGCGTTCGAAATGTTCAGGTCCCGGTAGTAGGCCGTGGGGCGGTTCAGGAACGACTGCCGAATCACCAGATCGCCCAGCGGTTCGTACGATTCCGTGTACTTCCCCTGCATTTTCTTCGTCAGCGCACTCGCTTTTTCGTAGTCGCCCGCGAAAAGGGCCTCGCGTATTTCGGGCAAATGCTGTGAGGCGCCGGGGTTCGGATCGGCGTCGACCGGACCACCCGACCACAGCGTCGCTTCGTTCAGTTGAATCCATTCTTCTTCCACCCCGCCGAACACCATTGCGCCCAGCCGACCGTTGCCGAGCGGCAACGCCTCGTTCCAGTTACGGGCGGGAGCGTTGTACCACAATTTCAGGTCGGGTTGGGCCAGCACCGACATGGAAACAAAGAGGGAGACCAGGCCAAAAAGCCACAGGCGGCGGGGTGGGACGTGCATAAGGGGTAGGGTAAAGGTCAGAATAGCCCGGCGGACGATGGACCGGAGGCTCGACAATGATACTCAGGTTTTGGGAAGGAAGGTCATGATTTTCAGCCCATTTGCCAAGCAATGGTTTGCTCAACGCGATTTGCGCGCGTGCGTATGAAGCAATATGAGCGAAGCAAAACCTTCTCTGGATGTGGTGACCGGCCCGGAGGCGTCGGCCCCCGTTGCCTGGTGGCAGCATGCCGTGGTGTACCAGATCTACCCCCGGTCGTTTCAGGACAGCAACGGCGATGGTGTGGGCGACCTGCCCGGCATTACGCAGCGCCTCGACTACCTGCGGTGGCTGGGCGTCGATGCGATCTGGATTTCTCCGATCTACCCCTCGCCGATGGCCGATTTCGGCTACGACGTCACGGACTACACCGGCATCGAGCCGATGTTTGGCACGTTACACGATTTCGACCACCTGGTCGAAGAGGCGCACCGGCGGCACCTGAAGGTCATCCTCGACTACGTTCCGAACCACACGTCGATCGAACATCCCTGGTTTCAGGAATCCCGGTCGAGTCGCGACCATCCCAAACGCGACTGGTACCTCTGGAAAGATCCCGGCGTGGAAACGTCCAACGTGGAAACGTCCGACGTGGAGACGTCCCGTCCGGACGGCGGCCCGCCAACCAACTGGGTGAGCAACTTCGGAGGACACGCGTGGTCGCTCGATCCGCAGACAGGGCAGTACTATTACCACGCTTACCTGCCCGAACAACCCGACCTGAACTGGCGAAATCCGGCGGTGCAGGAGGCGATGTTCGACGCGCTTCGTTTCTGGCTCGACCGGGGCGTGGATGGCTTTCGGGTGGATGCCTTGCGACAGATGATCAAGGACGACCAGTGGCGCGATAACCCGCCGAGCGACGAGGGCCCCACGAGCCAAAACCCGTACGACGCGCTGAAACCTCTTTACACGACCGACCGTCCCGAGGTGATGGACCTGGTCCGGAAGATGCGCCGGATTCTGGACGAATACGGGGCGCGTACGGGCATGCCCCGTGTGTTGATCGGTGAGTTGTACCTGCGGATCGAGCGGCTGGTGGCTTACTATGGTGAAGACGGCGAGGGATGCCAGCTCCCGTTCAATTTTCACCTGATCTCTACGCCCTGGAAAGCGCCCGTCATCGCCGACCTGATCCAACGGTACGAAGCCGCCCTGCCGCCGCACGGATGGCCCAACTGGGTTCTGGGCAACCACGACCAGCACCGGCTCGCCACCCGCCTCGGAGCCGCGCAGACGCGCATTGCAGCCATGCTGCTGCTGACCCTACGCGGTACGCCCACGCTCTACTACGGCGACGAAATCGGGATGCCCGACGTGCCCATTCCCGAGGGGCGGGTACAGGACCCGTGGGAAAAGCGGGTGCCCGGTCGGGGGCTGGGGCGCGACCCGGAACGCACGCCGATGCAGTGGGACAACACCAAAGGAGCGGGCTTCACCACGGAGGTACCCTGGCTGCCCCTCGCCGATGACTTCGAACAGCGGAACGTTGCGGTCCAGCGAAAAGACCATGACTCCATTTTGTCGCTCTACCACCGGCTGATTCAGCTCCGTCGTCGTACGTCGGCACTCCACCGCGGCGCATACGATTGGGTCAAAAGCCAGGGGCACGTCTTGGCCTACCAACGTTCTGCCGAAGACCAGGCCTATCTGATTGTCCTGAACCTGGGCGATCAGCCCGCCGCCTGGAATGTAGAAGGAACCGGAAAAGTCGCAGTCGGTACGCACCGGCAGCGGGAAGGGGAGGGCTTCTCCGGGACGGTTACCCTCGCTCCCAACGAAGGCGTTGTGGTGCGGATGGGATAGGGTGATGAAATTTGATGCCAGGTGATAAAAGATCTGGCACCGCACCCGGCTCCCGTTGGTCGAGATGACATAGACCCTGTCATCTCGACCAACGGGAGAGAGCTCCAGTCTGTAGAGGGGACTGATTCCGATCTCAGTCCGTTACTTCTTCTTACTCAGATCCTTAATGCGGATGTTCCGGAAGTAGACCACGGAGCCGTGGCCCAGGAAGCCGATGTGGCCTTTGTCGTTTTTCAACCCCGGATGGTCTTTATGGTCCAGCGTGCCGTTTTTCCGGGCGTTGGCGATGTCGCCGTCCAGAATCGTGGTGCCGTTCAGCACGATCTTGATTTTCGTCCCTTTCACCGTGACCTCCTCTTCGTTCCATTCACCGACGGGTTTTAAGTAGCCGCGCTTGGCGGGGATGACGCCGTAGACGGAACCGTGGTACTGGTACTCGTGCAGGTTTTTGTAGATGTCGGCGGTATTGTCCAGAATCTGCAGTTCCATCCCGACGTAGGCCGCGTCGCCTTCCAGCGGGGTGCGGATGCCCAGGCCGTTGTTGGCGCCCGGCGTCAGCTTGAACTCGAACCGGAATACAAAATCGCTGTATTCTTCTTTCGTGTAAAGGTTGCCGCCGCTGCCTTCGCTGGGTTTCACCACCATCACACCGTCTTCGATCACGTAATCCTGCGTGTTGCCGGTCCACGCGTACATGTTGGTGCCGTCGAACAGGACCTTATAGCCTTCTTTTTTCTCCTGCGCGCTCAGTTCGAACGGCTCCTGACGCGGCAATTCGCGGAGGTAAATGTTGCGGTAGCCGATGCGGGAACCGTGCGCCTGCAGCTCGATCTGTTCGGTAGGAAAGATGGGCTGGTTCCGGTCCCAGTAGTTTTCCAGAATCACGTTGTCGGTCACCAACTCGCCGTTGAGGTAGACCGTCACCCGGTCGCCCTGCATCAGGATGCGGAAGTGGTTCCACTCGCCGAGCGGGTTGTCCGCGACTTTCAGGGGCTTGCTCGGGTGAACCTGGTTGTTGTACAAACCGCCGGAGCCGACTTGTGCGCCCACGTTGGTGCGGGACGTATCCCAGATCTGTACCTGCGGTGCCCCGCGGAGGTAGATGCCCGCGTCGCCGTCGCCTTTGCCGTCGTCGTAAATCTTCCAGTCGACCAACATTTCAAAGTCGCCGTACTGTTTGATGGTCGCCAGGTTGTTGCCATGTCCGGTGAACAGAAGTTCGCCGTTGTCGAGCACCTGCCAGCCGTCGCGCATTTCCTGATCGGCCGCGGCCTGTTTTTCTGCCAGTTCGGCGGGTTTCATGTTGGCCCGGGCGATGGGATTTTCTACCAGTCCTTTCCAGCCCGTCAGGTCTTTGCCGTTGAACAGCGCCACGAACCCTTCGCCTGCCGGCATTTCGGCAAGGTGTTTCCGGATGGCCTCTTTCTCGTAGTCGCTGTCGCCACCCTGCATCACCTGCATCGTTTTCTGCAACAATTGCCGCACCAGATCGCCCTGAAAATCAGGATTCGCCAGGGCAATGCGCACCACGGCCTGTGCCGCGGCCTGGCGTACGGCGGGGTCGTCCAGGTACTGGCCCGCGAACGGCAGGGCGGGGAACGTACGATTCCGTGCCGTTTCGTTCAGAATCAGCTGTTTCTGTTCCGGCGTCTGCGCCAGGGCCATCGCGTTGCGCAGCATCAGAAGTTTTTGGGCATCGGGGGCCGTCGACCGTTGGATCATGCCGACGTAGCCGCGCAGCGCTTCGTCGAGGTACGCCTTGTTTTCCGACTGCCGACCGAGGTCGTACAGGGCTGCCGTAGCCCCGACGTCCGACCAGTGGGCCAGTGCCGCCACGGCCGCCCGTTTGGTGGCGTCATCGCCGTTCGCGAATCCGGTCGTCACCGCATCGAGGGCTTCGTCGCCCCCCAGTGCGGCCAGAATGGCGAAATAATCGGCTTGCTTTCCGGCGGGGGCGTTTTCCATGGCCTGTAGCACTTGCGCCACACGTGTGGATGAATCAGGCATGGCTTCTACAGAGGCGACTACCGCCTGTTGCAGTGCGGCGACTTCCGAAGCGGGCGTGGTCTGGTTCAGTTGCGCGACCAGTGTCGGAAAATCGTTGGCGGTGGCCATCGGTGCCAGGGCCCGGAGGGCGGCCATCCGCACGGTAGTGTCGGAGGCAGAGACGTAAGCGAAAACGTCGTTGATTTTGCCGGGGGTGGCGCGGGCGCCCACCACGGACAACAAGGCCGCCTGTGCCGGGGCGGGCAGCTTCGGCAATGCCTCTACGATCTGGTCCGACAAGCCCTCGCCGGGCATCAGCCGCAGCGCATCGGCCACCGCCTGGATTTGTGTCGGCGTGCCTTTCTTCATGACTTTGAGTAGGTCCGGCAACGCGTCCAGCTTTCCCAACCGTCCGGCGGCACCGATGGCCGCGCGTTGCACCGCTTCGTCTTTCGATTTCAGGGACTTCAGGGCGATGGGTAGGGCATCTGTCGCGTCGTTTTTTTCGAGCATCGTCAGGATAGCCGCTTGGGCGTCGGGTTGTGCTTTTTTCAGCGCAGCGATCCACTGCGCCGACGTGGCCCGTGCGTAGGGCATGGCAAATTGCAGGGCTGCCGCGCGGTATTCCGGATGGGTGTCCTGCGCGGCCGCGACCAGCAGGGGAACGCTTTGTGCGCCTTTCAGTTCGGTCAGGAGACGGAGCGCCGCCGTGCGGGTATGGATCTGGTTTTCGGTAGCACGTCCCACCAGCGTTTGCGCCAGCTTTTCGGCGTGGGCGGTTTGGCCTTCTTCCGCCAGTCGTGCGGCATAGCGCAACAGGGCGGCCGTTGCTTCGTCGTCGGCGTAGGTAAAGACCTCTTTTTCGGCGGCGGGCAACAGAACACTTTCCGATGCCGGATCGGCGATGTTCGCCAGGGCAGAAAGCGCCAGTTTGCGCAGCGTCACGTCCTGGCTTTTGGCGAGTGGCGTGAGGGTGGCCACGGCTTCGGTTGCGCGGGCGTCGCCCAGGGCTTCGACCAGCGACAACTGGCACGTGCCCCGCGCCGTTTGCAGCGCGTTCAGCAAGGCTTGTTTGGCGGCAGACGTCTGAATCGTGGTGAGTGCGCGCGCCGCCGGACCGCACAGGGCGTCGTTTTGCAGGTAGGTTTGCAGGCAGGGCACGGCGTCGTCTTTGCCGACCACCTGCAGTTGCCGGATTAAGAATGCCCGGTTTTCGTCGTGCGCCACCTGCCCCAGTGCTTGGCAGTACGCCTGCACGCTCATGGCGCGCCAGGTTTCGTGGCCGGGTTGCGTCACATACGCCGAAAAGCCTCCCAGGGCATATTCCAGCGCGGTGTTATCGCCCTGGCCCGGAGGTGACAGCAAAAGCGTCATTTCCACCAAACCGTCGGCCTGGAGGGCGGCCATGTCCTGCATATGAGCGTCCAGTTCCTGGGCATTTTCGGCGGGGAACTGCGCCAGCAGGTCGGCAATCTTGGTGGTACGGGTGCGTTGGTCGGTCTGGGCAAACAGGGCCGAACCGGAAATCAGGAAGAAGAAAAGGAAGTTCCAGAAAAATCGTTTCAACATGGTCGGGGATAGGTGTGGGAGAAGAAATGAAGCGACTAGACCATGGTCCAGCCGGCGCGCATGGGTGGGTTGATGAGGCGGTTGGCACCGGCATCGTCGACAAACTCCTGTTTGATGGGATCGAATTTCAGCGAACGGTTGAGGCGCAGCGCCACGATGCCCATGTTGACGAGCGTGCTGGACCGGTAGCCGTTGGCTTCGTTCAGGGCAAACTTCTGCCGGTTTTTGACAGCCTCCACAAAGTCGGTGACCTGCGGCTCCGGATCGGGGAACGCGGCGAGTTTCTTTTGCAGATCGGGAATGTCGGAACGGAATCCGGGGTAGAGTTTACCCTTTGGTCCTTCGATGTAGGGAACTCCCTCTTGCGAGCCGTCGCCGTCCAGCACAATCTTGCAGCCGTCCTTGTACGTGTAGGTGATGCGCCGCCAGGTGCCGACCGCGTCGGGGTGCTGCTGTGGGGCGTCGATCTCGACCGAAATCGGGCTGTCTTCGTCTTTTCCCAGGAAGTACTGAATCGGGTCGAGGTAGTGCTGGCCCATGTCGCCGAGGCCGCCGCCGTCGTAATCCCAGTAGCCCCGGAAGGTCTGATGCACGCGGTGCGGGTTGTACGGCTTGATCGGGGCCGGTCCCAGCCAGAGGTCGTAGTCGAGTTCTTTCGGCACCGTTTCCGTCGGTAAGTTCGTCTGGCCGACCCAGTAGAATTTCCAGTCGAAGCCCGTATGGCGACTCACCGTCACGGTCAGGGGCCAGCCCAGCAACCCGCTCTCTACCAGCTTTTTGATCGGTTTGACGGGCGTGCGCATCCCGTAAAAAATGTCTTCGAACCGGAACCACGTGTTCAGCCGGAAAATCCGTCCGTGCTGCTGTACCGCTTCCACCACACGCTTGCCTTCGCCAATGGTCCGCGTCATGGGCTTCTCACACCAGATGTCTTTTCCTGCCCGGGCCGCGTCGGCGGCCATCAGGCCGTGCCAGTGGGGCGGCGTGGCGATGTGGACGATGTCGACTTCAGGCAGTTGGATCAGTTCGCGGTAGTCGTGGAACGTCTTGACGCCCTTGCCGACGCGGTCGACGGCCTGTTGCAGGTGGTTGCGGTCCACGTCGCAAAGGGCCACGACCCGCGTGCCGCCGTAGGGAATGTGGCCCAGGCCCATGCCGCCGACCCCGATGATGCCTTTGGTCAGTTGGTCGCTGGGGGGGAGGTAGCCGCGGCCGCCCAGCACAAACCGGGGGACGATGGTGAAGGCCGCCGCGCCCACGACCGATTTTTTAAGAAAGTCGCGACGTGACGTTTTCGTAGAAGGTGTTGTCATGAAAGGAAGGAATGATGGAGGTGGGGTAAATGTAAGGAGCTTCCGGCAGATGCAATAGCATAGCGGGAAGCAAAATTGGCGGGTAATCAATGCTGAAGCTTAGCCTCGAATCGAATCTAGCCTCTCGCAATCGGATCAGGGGCTACACAAACGAATAGTCTTTGTCTACTTCGTGATGAATGTTGATGTTATTAAACAATACAGGGAAAGTATAGTTTATGCAGAAATACATGTTCAAGTGCGTGATCAGGATAATTGCCCTCGCTGGGTTGGCAAGCTGCGGACACGCTGATTACAACCTGACACACGACTGCCTTACCACGGAGGCTAATAAAATGAACAATGGTTTCTGGATCAGCGAGATGGAGCCACGTACTTTCTACGAAGAAGAATATCCGAAGTCGTACAAACCAATTTCGTCTGTACACTTCGGTGCATCTTCTTATCGTAAAGAGCCTTTAAAACAAGTCTGTTTTAAGGAGCCATTGGAAGGATACAACTGGATTTTAATAGAGCGTGGGCTGAAAAGTGACACAATGCCCCTAAATTTCCGACCGCATGGCTGGTATCTGCTTAGCTCCCTTGAAGTATTAAAAGGCGAAAATTATGAAATCTATTTTACTTTCGACGAGGCACTTCAGGTTTCTATGTATAGGGAGCCAATCCCATCCAATTTTTAACAAGAGAGAGGCTGCGATTGCTTAACTTCAAGCAAAGCGGATGAAGGTGCCGTTTTCACTAAAGATCGGCTGCTCTATTTTTTGCGTAATATGAACCCTCCCCAAGGCATTGTGTTTTTCGATGGCGTCTGCAACTTTTGCAACAGTGCGGTGCTGTTTGTCTTTGATACCAACACGGCCCGAAACCTGCGGTACGCCTCCCTGCAATCCGAGTTTGCGCAGACGTTTATCCCGCCGCACCTCTACCGGGCGGATGATTTTGATACCATGCTGTACTACGAAGGCGGGAAGTTTTACGACCGCTCCTCGGCCGTGTTGAAGATCGCGGAGCATCTCAAATTTCCCTACCGTTGGGCCGCCGTCTTCCGCGTGATTCCCAAAGCCTGGCGCGACCCGATCTACCGACTGATCGCGAAAAACCGCCACGCGCTAACGAGGAAAAATACGTGCCGGTTGATGACGTCGGAAGAGAAGCAATACTTTCTCAAAAGTCGCCACGATGCGCTTGGTGGTTAACACCCAAAACCGACTCACTCCTCCCGCAAACTTTCGGTGGGGTTGGTCGCGACGCTGCGGAGGGTTTGCAGCGTGACGGTGGCCAGCAATAGCGCTGCGATCAGCGCTAGCGTGAGGACGTAGGGAAACAGGGGCATGTCGATGCGGTAGGCGAAGTTTTCGAGCCACCGGCGCACGGCCCAGTAACTCAGGGGCACCGCCACGATGCCGCCGACCAGCAGTACCCACAGGTACTCGCGGCTGATGAGTCGGATGAGGGCCGCCATGTCGGCACCGAGGATGCGTCGGATGGCGAGCTCTTTCGTGCGGGTGCGCAGCGAGTAGGCGATCAGGCTGAACAAACCCAGAAACGCAATGAATAGCGCCAACCCACTGAACACGTAGAGCAACTGCACCTGAATACGTTCGCCTTTGTAGAGCGCTTCGTAGAGGTCATCCAGAAAGTGGTATTCCATCGGGTAGGTGGGAAACTGCTGATCCCATACATCCTGGAGGGCCGCCAGCGTCCGGGGGAGGTTTTGCGTTTCTACCTTGATCAGAAAGGTCCGCAGCCAGAGGGGCTCAAATACCAGCACCGTTGGATCGACTTTGTTTTTGAGCGTTTCCTGGTTGAAGTCTTTTACTACGCCGGTGATGGGACCGGGCGCCAGTTGGTAGGCACCGTTCGACCAGTAGATCTGCTGACCCAAGGCCTCGTCCGGCGTTTGCCAGCCCAGGAGCCGCATGCCCGTTTCGTTGATGAGGTACGTACGGGGACGCGTACGCAGGTACTGTTCCACCGGATTTTCTGCCGTAAAAGCGGGTACTGGCTCGAAAGGAGCCTCGTGGGTACGGTCTTCTCCCGCCAGCAACGTTACTTCCAGCACATCGGTAAAACCGGGGGCTATCACCTGAATGTCGAACGCCGGGGCCGTGGCCGGATCGGTGCCGTGTACGACCAGCGAGCCGACATCGCGAATTTCGCGCGACGGCACTTCCATGCAGGCCGTTACGCCCAGTACGCCCGGCTGTGACGCAATCGCTTCCTTGAAAGCGGGGTAACCGCTGGTGACGTGGTCGGGCAGATTGGGCATAGCAATGATCTGTTCTTTGGTGAGGCCCAGGTTCTTTTCTTGCAAAAATTGAAACTGCCGGTACGCCACAAACGCACTGCCGATCAACAAGATGGAAGCGATAAACTGAACGGTGACCATGACGCGCTTCACCTGAAAGGCCCCTTGCCGGCGTCCGGGGCGCACTTTTCCCAGTTTGATGATGTCCACCGACCGGAACGAGGCCAGCATCCACGCCGGGTACAAGCCTGCCAGCAGGCCGCTGCCCACCGCAATGCCGACAAGCCCACCAACCAGCAACCCGCCGTGCATGAGGAACTCAGCGCCCGTCAGGGCTTGGAAGGCCGGGAAAAGGCGCCAGGCCAGCAGGCCACCGAGTATGGCCCCCAGCAGGTTGTAGCCCATCGCTTCCGTAAGGGAGTCGAGCAGCACTTGCCGCCGCCCGGCCCCCAGCACGGTGCGGACGCCCATTTCTTTGGCCCTGCCCAGCGAAAGCGCACTGCTGAGGTTCACGAAGTTGATCAGCGCAATCAGCAGAATAAATCCGCCCACCCACCAGAAAATCTGCACGTAAAGGGCATTGCCGTTCGGCACGATTTCGCGCGCCACGTTGGAGTGAAGGTGAATGTCGGGGAGGTGTTGAAATACGAACGACACGTTTCCGCTCTCCTGCGCCGGGGCGTGCTGCCGGAAAAACTCCGGCAGTTGGGCATCGATGGCCCGAATGTCCGCGTCGCGGTGCAACAGCGTGTAGACATACGCCCAGCCCGCGCGCTCGGTCGAATCCTGAAACGAAATGAGCATGTCGACCGGCAGGTGCGTGTCGGAGGGCAGGTCTTCCATCACGCCTTTCACCGTGTAGGTCGTCTCTTCGGGATTCCAGGAGCCCACCATTGCCAGTTCCTGGCCCACCACGTCGGCCGTGCCGAAGTACGTGCGGGCCAGGGACGCACTCAGCACCACCGTACGCGGTTCGACAAGGGCGGTCGCGGAATGGCCGCGAAGGAGCGGAAAATCAAAGACGTCGAATACGTTGGCATCGGTCACGTACGCGTGCTCGGGCCGAAATTTCTGGTCGCCGATGCGCACGTATTTCTGCTCGAAGTTCTGAAAACGGACCTGCGCCTCGATGTCAGGAAAGGCATCGGGCAACTGGTTGACGTACGGTGCGGGCACCCGGGCAAAATGGGACACAAATCCATCGTCGCCCGTGAAGCGGTACGTCACCCGGTAGATGCGGTCGCGTCGGCTGTGAAAATGCTCGAAATTCGATTCGTAGTGGAGGTAAATGCCGATCAGCGTCACCGCCGCAAACCCAATGGCGAGTCCCAGGGTGTTGAGCGTGGCATACAGGGCGTTGCGCCGAAAATGGCGTAGGTGTACGAACAAGCTGTGGAAGAACAGAGCGCGCGACATAGAAGCGGAGGGTAAGGTACCAGGGTGACCTGAAGCGATCGTACCAAAGATAAGCGGCTAGGCCTTTCCCAAACGTTAACGGAACGTTAATGGCCTTTGGAGACGGTACGGCGTGCTGAACCAGCCAGGCAACAGGATAACGCGCTCAGCATATTGCCGACTAGGAATGCGATGAAGACAGATGCTACAGGTAAGCATCTACAACCTGGAAAATTCTCCGTGCGGGTAGAGCGAGGGCGTTGCGCGCATTGGGCAAGCAAACGCTGTTGTATACGTAGCCATGAACCGTCGCAGGTTTGGATACCCAGGGAATTGAGACCGCGTCGGGCGTGAAACAAATTGCGCGGAGGGGAGTTATAGGTTGCACGTATCCGGTCATGCCCCACCCTTGAGCGACCGGCCATTTTTTAAGCTTCTAACTTTTTCAACGCATGAGCACAATCGATTCGCAGGTGGAGCAATGGCTTCGCCGTTCTTTCTCCCGTAAAACCTTTATTCAGACGGCCGGTCGTGGCCTGGCTGCCGGCGCGCTGGGAAGCGTGGTCGGAGCCTGTTCGGCCGGGCAACAGGCCTTGCGGGGGGCGGGGGCGGTCCCCAATTTGCCCCCTGAGTCGCCTCCGGCGCAGATTCCCCCGCAGGTAGACGAACCCATCCGACTGGAAACGTGGAAGTCGGACGCAGATCGGCAGTCGCCCCCGACGCCCTCGCCGTTGCCGCCCGATCAGCGGGTAGGGTATGCGTTGGTCGGGTTGGGTCACCTGACGCTGGAAGAGCTGCTGCCGGCCTTTGGCGAATGTGCCAGGTCGAAACCGGTGGCGCTGGTGAGTGGCAGCCCCGAAAAGATGCAGCGTGTCGCGCAGCAGTACGGCATCAAGCCCGAAAACTGCTACAATTACGAAACGTACGACCAACTGAAGGACAATCCCGAGGTGCAGGCAATCTACATCGTGCTGCCCAACGGCATGCACGCCGAGTACACCATCCGGGGCGCGGAGGCGGGTAAGCACATCTTGTGTGAGAAGCCGATGGCCAACACGCCGGAAGAGTGCGAGGCGATGATCGCGGCCTGCCAGCGGGCGCAGCGCCTGTTGATGGTGGCTTACCGGATTCAGTACGAAGCCACCAACCGGCTGGTACGCGACCTGGTGCGGAATCAACACTACGGCAAGGTGAAGTACATCGAGGCGTTCAACGGACAAAGCTCGGCCAATCCCGACCACTGGCGGCACAAAATCGCGCTGGCGGGGGGTGGCGCCCTGCCCGACATCGGGCTGTACTGCCTTAACACAATACGCTTTCTGCTGGGCGAAGAACCTACCGAAGTGTTCGCCTACCAGTACAGCACGCCGGGCGATCCGCTGTTCCGCGAGGTGGAAGAGATGGTGTCGTGGCAGATGCGCTTTCCGAGCGGACTCGTGACCAACTCGGCCACGCATTACCAGGCGCACGAATCGCGTCGCTACCGCGTGATGGCCGAACGGGGTTGGATGAACATGGACGCGGCGTTTGCCTACCAGGGGCAGCAGTTGGCGATCTCCTACGCAGAGGGCCAGCAGGAGCGTACCGAGGAGGTGCAGTTGCCCGTCAAAAACCAGTTTGCCGCCGAAATCGACCATTTCTCGACCTGCATTCTGGAAGGAAAGCGCCCTTACACACCGGGCGAAGAGGGCCTGCAGGACCACCGCATCATGGCCGCGATCTACCAGTCGGCGCGCGAAGGACGGCCCGTCGCGCTACCCCACATCGAAGGCAAAGACCGATTCCGTGGCGAAGATCCGAAGGCATTGTAATGGAGGAAAGTAAGGCAGGCGTTAGTTCAAGCTGGTAACCGTTAGGTAGCCGATGCTGATGTAGAAGATGCTCATGAGGACCAGAAAGGCAAGCATAAACACGAGTGGCTTGGCGAAACGCCAGAGCGAGGTACTTTGAAAAACAGGTATGTGCAAGCGATACGTGAACCACGTCAGAAGGGGGAGGAGCAGCAGGTTGAAAAGCTGGTCGGGCAGCGGCAGGCTGGACAGGGCCCTGTCAAGCACCTGAAATACAACATCGGCCAGGATGAATTGCGCCAGCCAGTAGGTGTTGAGCACCAGATGTTCGGCGTAGTTGTAGTCGGTCTTGCGGTAGAGAAACCACGTGGCCAAGGCGCACAGCGGGATGGTGGCCAGCATGATGGGCAGGCTGAAGACGCGCAGGCGTGCGGCGACCTGGGGCCAGGCAACTGATTTTTCGGCACCTTCGAAAAAGCCGCGGATGAACTGTTCGTGGAAATAGCCGCTTTTGTCGCTGTCGGCAACCAGAAAGAACAGACCGTACAGGGCGGTGATGAACACAAAGTAGGGCAGGGGAGCCAGGTAGCGTTTCCGCACGCCCGCGATGTAGCTCAGCGCCACACGGCTGGGCGTATGGAGTAGCGTCAGGAACGTCTGCCAGAAACGGTTGTCGACGTTGAAGACCGACGCCAGGCCTTGTTCCAGTAGGTGCCCGACGCGCAGGCGTTCGTGAATAACCTTCGCTCCGCAGGCGGGGCAATAGTGCGGGGGCGCGGCAAGCGGGTGTTGGCAATTGCGGCAACGTGGGTCCATCAGGGCAAGGAAATCGGCATCAGAAATAAGCAGAGAGACTTTGGGCGGGCGTCACCGTTTCGGTTGCAAGGTGCCTTTTTGTTTCAGGTAGTCGGCCTGATCGATGAGCGATTTGATCAGCCCCAGCATGCCCAGCGCAATCGACAGCAGGCCCACGCCCAGCAGACGCCCGTCGGCCGTAGAGGCCTTCACCAGGGCGTAACTTCCCATCACCAGCCCGAAGCAGCAGACGGCCAGCAGCGTGTAGATGTAGACCTGAAAGACGCGTTCGCGTTCCATGACCCAACGGCTGATTTTGTCGACGCGGTCCAGGTCGCGTAACGACACCAGCGACAGCCCAAAGCCCATCAGAATGAAGGCGAACGAGATGTCTTCCAGCAGGTTGTACCCCTCGAAGAGCAGAGGCCGGTAGACGTAGAAAAGGCCGCCGAGCATAAACGGCAGGTTCGCGTAGCTGATGTACCGGAAGAAAAGGTAGAGGTAGTGCATAAGCAGAAAACGGGCGCGTGGGCAGAAAAGGCTTCGTTAAAACTACACGACTTCGTGCGAATGTTCAACTTCCTGGTGTGACCCGTGGTAGAAACAAGGCCGTTGCGCAGCAAGAAAAGTTGGCCGGAGGGGTAATTTTGCAATCGGTTGAAATGAGTATCTTAGCGCCGTTCCCGTGCGGCTTCGGCTGCCTGCAAAACCTACAAACCTAACTCGAACATGCTGAAAGCGTTTTCTCCGAAATTACCTGGCCTCACCCTGTTGTGCGCTTCGGCGCTGACGGTGGCGTGCCAGCAGTCCACTCCTTCGCAAACGGAAACCACCGACGTAGTCGACTCGACCGAGCAAGAGGCCATGGCCGATGAGCAGCGGTTTTTGTCCGATCCGCTCGTTACCGACATTTATACGGCCGATCCGTCGGCGCACGTTTTCAACGGCAAACTGTACATCTACCCGTCGCACGACATTGAGGCGGGGGTGCCGGAAGATGATCTCGGCAGTCATTTCGACATGCGCGACTACCACGTGCTGTCGATGGACAGCGTCGGCGGTCAGGTGACAGATCACGGCGTGGCGCTCGACATCAAGGATGTTCCCTGGGCCGGGCGACAACTGTGGGCCCCCGACGCGGCGTTTAAAAACGGAACGTACTACCTCTATTTCCCGGCCAAGGACAAAGACGATATTTTCCACATCGGTGTGGCGACCAGCGCGTCGCCAACCGGGCCGTTCAAAGCCCAGCCGCAGCCCATCAAAGGCAGCTACAGCATCGATCCGGCCGTGTTTCAGGACAAAGACGGTCAATTTTACATGTACGTCGGCGGCATCTGGGGCGGACAGCTTCAGCGCTGGCAGACCGGTTCGTACCAGCCGGAAGATACCTATCCGGCCGACGATCAGCCGGCGCTGATGCCCAAGGTAGCGAAGCTCAGCAACGACATGTTGAGTTTTGCGGAAACGCCGCGCGATCTGCAGATCCTGGACGAAAACGGGAAGCCGCTGTTGACCGGCGACAACGACCGCCGCTTTTTTGAAGCGTCTTGGGTGCACATGTACAACGGCAAGTACTACTTTTCGTATTCGACCGGCGATACGCACTACATCGCCTACGCCATCGGCGACAGCCCCTACGGACCTTTTACCTACAAAGGCGTGATTCTCAATCCGGTACTGGGCTGGACCAACCACCACTCCATCGTAGAATTCAACGGCAAGTGGTACCTCTTCTACCACGACAGTTCCCTGTCGGGAGGCAAGACGCACCTGCGTAGCGTGAAAGTGACGGAACTGCACTACAACCCGGACGGCACCATCCAGACGGTCGACGCCTACGTCGAATAATTTGCCCGGTTACGAAGCACTAATTGCGATTGGCAAGGGAGGTTAATTTCCCTGCCGGATAAACGGCTGGTGGTAGCGTCGCCCGTCGGTGCGCGTCACCACCAGCCGGTACAGTCCCGCCGGCAGGTGGGACACGTCGAGCGACGTCGTGTACGGGGCGCTTAGGAGCAGTTGCCCCGTGGTGCCATAGACTTCTACCGACCGGACCGAAGCGGGTGCGGACGAAGGCCAACGCCATTGCAGCCGGTCGCGAACCGGATTCGGGTACAATACCAGACGAGGCGCCGGAAGCGTTTCCCGGTGGGTGACGGGCGTCTCGACGTCGCAGGCCGTATGGCCTCCCTCGGCCCAGCGCACCGCCGCCAGAAGGGGGTGTGCGTTCAACGCATGCGGTGGGCCCATGGACGGCCACGCCTCCTGCACTCCGTAGTAGGGAGGGGGCGTTTTCCGGTACAGCGAAGCTTCGGGGAGGTCGCCGGTCTGGGCGGGTACCCGCTTGCCCTTCTGGTTGTTGCTGTACTCAAAGTGACCTGATCCCGCCAGCAGATAATTGCCCATGAATGCTCCGGAGTTGGTGATTTCGTTGCCGACAAAATTCTGCCGGTCGCTGGCCGGATTCGAATTCATAACGATCCCGTACAACTCGATCCGATTCCTGAAAAACGTGTTGTACGGTCCGTTGATGCCGTGCGAGTTGTCGATCACCAGGTTCTGCACCTGATTGCCTTCGCACAGGTTGGCGTACGGATAGTTGCCGTGCAGTACCAGATCGCCCGCCGCGTTGGTCGGCAGAAACGGATCGTCCCAGTAGGGTTCCCGCGAATAGTTGTAGGCGAGAACATTCCCGTTGGCGCCGGCCTGGAGAATCATCGCGTGGCGCAGGTGCCGGAACACGTTGTTGTGGACGAGGCACTCACCCGTGGCAAACTGGAGCATCACGCCATAGCCCTGGCCGCCTCCGCCGTACGCAAACGCGTTGTGCAGGTAGCTTCCCGAAATTTCCAGCTGCGTGCTGTGGCTGGCCGTGATGTGGGCGAAATTGCCGTTTATGCTTTCCACACACGTCACCCAACAGTGAGCCGCGTACTGAAAGTGGAGGTTGCTCGTCTGTGCCTTGGTTGCGTCCAGGCGTTCGAGGGCCAGTTGCTCGATGCCCACGTACTGCACCGGCTCCCACCGCTGGAGTTGGGCCTGATACGCCTGGGCAAACGGCCGCCGCAGCGGGCTCGCCAGCACAAGTACATTTCCCTGAATCGCGCTGATTTGTACTACCTGCCCGGTTTCGCCCCGCGCCCACTCGGAAGTGACCAGCCGGGCATCGTCTTCCGACAGATAGACGTAGTCGCCGGGCTGGAACCGGGCCGAGGCCGTGACGTGCACGCGCCGATCCCCCTGAGCGGCGTCGGCCGTCAGCGCGGCCGTATCGGCAGTAACCTTGCCCGTTACAGAAATCAGGTCTTTTTCTTCCTGCAATGCAAACCGGAGTCGGGTTTCAGCGGCCGAAGCACCGCGTAGAATCAGGTGATCGCGCAACACCAGCGGCCGCTCGAACCGGTACGTTCCTGGCGGAAAATACAGCACCGCCGGTACGCCTCGCAAGGAATCGAGGAGGCGGCTTATGACCGCATCGTTCGGCGTGACGCCGTCAGCAAAGCCGCCAGCATGCTGAAAATCGACCCAGGCACCGTCGGGAAACTCCGTGGGAACCGTCCCGGCGCGGCTCCAGTCGGTCGTACGTTCGGCGGGCAGGGTCTGTGTGCTACCACTCAGGCAGCATCCCCACCACAACATCCATAAAAGCTTGAATCTCACGCGTTTGTGTTCAATGAAAAAATGCGCTCAAAGATGGGAAACCCTGCGCAAACCGGCCGGGTGGGGCCGCCGGAAGCATGTAAGGTACGCAGCAAAAGCGGAAGAAGGGAAGCGCGGTTGTGGTGCCGCTCTGTTTAGTGCGTTGATTTGCCGACGGGGATAGCGTTTGGAGGAATCTTTCGGCCAGGATCATGGTCCAATTGCCACACCCGGGAATTAGCCAGTACGAAAACACTATCCGCCTGCACCGTTGTTGCCAAATTACTTTTCCTGCGGTGGTTGATGGTACTCTTCGTCGGTTACCTTCTGCATCCAGAGGGTGCGTCCTTCCGGGGTGTTGGGCGTGATGGCCACCTGCGTAAATTCAGCTTCGGGCGCCGCACCGTGCCAGTGCGGAACGTGGGGCGGGCATTTGACAGCATCGCCTTTCCGCAGAATCCGGAGCGGTTTGCCCTGTTCCTGGTAGTAGCCCGTGCCCCCGGTTGCCAGCAATACTTGCCCGCCCAGGTGGCGATGCCAGTCGGTGCGAGCGCCCGGCGCAAAGGTCACGTGAGCAACCGGAATGTCGAAGGCGCTGTCGGCCGGGGCCAGCGTATAGACCCAGGCCGCTCCCGTAAAATGAGGGGATTCCAGGCGCTCACCGCGAGGAAAAACCGCGTCGTTCGCGTCTGAATGCGATTGGGCCTGCGCGCCGAAAGGGAGCAGCACAAGGCCCAGCCAGACCATCGGTACGAGGTGTTTGGTGCTATGTTTCATTTGTTTGGGTGGTTTGCCATTATTCCCGTGTCGCCACGACCTGCGCGAGGACTGCTCGGCCGCGGGCCGCCTCATCTGGCCCCACGTGCGTCTCGAGTAACGAGAAGAGGTGCTGCAACTGCCGCTGCGTCAGACCGAGGTGGAGGCCGATGCCCAGGTGGCCCTGCAACATGGGGTCGACCCCGCCTAGGCTGGTCAACGCCGCGATTGTGGCCAGTTCCCGCTCTTCGTAACGGAGGACATCCCGCTCAAACAGGTCGGCAAATAAGTGCTCTTTGAGAAATACGTCGATTTCCGGACTAAACACGGCGTATCCCTTTTTGGGTCCGTCCTGCGGTTGCCCGGTAAGCGCCTCCAGCACGTATTTTCCGCGTTCGTATTTCGGCGCGTGGCTTGTGATGGGCGTAGCGTCCCGCCCCATGTCGTCCGTTATGCCGCGCGCTTTGCGTTGTTCCAGCACATCCATGAAAGTAAGAAGGCCCTGCAGGCTTCTGGGAAAACCGCAGTACGCATACAGGTGGACCAGCACTTCCTTGATTTCGTTGACCGTCATGCCGGCGGCCAACCCGTTCTCCAAAGCGGCGGGCAGTTGTTCCAGGTCGCCTTTGGCCGTTAAGGCCGCAATCACGACGAGGTTTTGTTGGGAAGGGCTCAGCGTGGTTGGTTGGGGTGTCTGGGCAGGCAAGCGACCCACGAACAGCAGGAGCGACAGCAGCAACGGCAGAGAAACGTATTTCATAAAAGAGGATCGGTCAAAGGGTGGGGGAGCGTCTTGGTTCACCAGAAGTCGTCGGCGCACGCGACACCAACAAGCTCCAGGTTGAAAATGAAGGGGGCTAGTTGAGCGACCGGTATTCCAGGGGCGAGTGCCCCACGCGTTGTTTGAATAGACGGCTGAAGTGCTGCGGGTACTTGAAGCCCAGTTCGTAGGCGATCTCACTGACGGTTTTGTCCGGATCGAAAATCTTGTCTTTGGCCCGGTCAATCACCTTGGCCTGGATGTAGGCCTGTGCCGACTGCCCCGTCTCTTTTTTGATGAGGTCCCCGAAATACTTGGCCGACAAATTCAACTCGCTGGCACAGTAGGCCACCGAGGGCAGACCCAGGGTCTGCGGTTTGTTGGTTTGGAAATAACGATTCAACAACGCTTCGAACCGCTCCAGAATGCCCTGGTGGACGTGTTCGCGGGTGATGAACTGGCGGTCGTAAAACCGGACGCAGTAGTTCAGAAACAGTTCGAGGTTGGAGACGATCAGCCGTTTGCTGTGCTGGTCTACCCCGTGTTCCAGCTCGTACTCGATTTTGGCGAAGCACTCCAGCACAATTTTCCGTTCCCGTTCGGACAGGTGCAGGGCCTCGTTCGACTGATACCCAAAGAAGCTGTACTCGTGCATGTGCCGCCCAAGCGAGGTGCCGTGGAGCAGATCCGCATGAAAGATGAGCGCCGTGCCTTTCGGTTGGTAGAGTTCGCTGGTGTCGTAACCGCCGATGACCTGCCCCGGCGCAATGAACACGAGCGTGCCTTCCTGGTAGTCGTAGGTGTGGCGACCGTAGCGCAGGTCCCCGCAGTTGACCTCCTTGAGAAAAACGGTATAGAAGCCGAAATACATGTTGGAGGCGCGTCGGGGGCTGGCCTTCGACACATCCACGACGTTCACCAGCGGATGGCGCGTTTCGTTGTTGTTGAAGGTGTTGTAGTCCCGGATGGTCTCAAATCGTCGCAGGTGGTCCATGGCGTACTTCGTTGTGTGGGGTGTAGTCAAAAGTAGCACTTTCTCCCGCACCGGCGGGCGACGGCCGCCTGCATCAGGAATAATGGTAGCAATCCCCGGAATCTGTATACCAACCCGGCCGCGAAAAGCCCGGACCTTTGCCCTGTGATTACTTACGAGAAGAAGCGCATGCAAACCATCACGTTGAATAACGGGGTCGAAATGCCCCTCCTGGGATTCGGAGTTTTCCAGATTACCGATCAGGCAGAATGCGAACGAAGCGTACTGGATGCCCTGGACGTCGGCTATCGTCTGATCGACACGGCGCAATCCTACGGCAACGAAGAGGCCGTCGGCCACGCCATTCGGCAAAGCGGTGTCGCGCGGGACGAGCTGTTCATCACCACTAAACTGTGGATTCAGTCGGAAGGGTACGCCGGGGCCAAAAAGGCCTTTGCCCAATCGCTGAAGCGCCTGCAACTGGACTACCTGGATCTTTACCTGATTCACCAGCCGATGGGCGATGTTTACGGCGCATGGCGAGCTATGGAAGAACTGTACCGGGATGGAAAGGTGCGGGCCATTGGGGTCAGCAACTTTCAGCCGGACCGGTTGATGGATCTGATCGTCCACCACGACATCGTACCGGCCATTAATCAGATCGAAATCCATCCGTTTCATCAGCAGCACGAGGCGCAGCAGTTCACGCAGGCGCAGAACGTACAACTCGAAGCCTGGGGGCCTTTCGCCGAAGGCAAAAACGACTTGTTCAGAAACGAGGGGCTAGCCGGCATCGGAAAGAAGTACGGCAAAACCATCGCGCAGGTCGTGCTGCGGTGGCTGACCCAACGCGGCATCGTCGCCATTCCAAAATCGGTACGCAAGGAACGCATGGCCGAGAACTTCCAGAGCCTGGATTTCCAGCTCAGCGACTACGACATGGCCGCTATCCAAACGCTCGACCAAAAAACGAGCAGCTTCTTCGATCACCGCGATCCGGCCATGGTGAAATGGCTGGGCGAACGAACATTAAACGCATAACCTACCCATGAAACCACAACACGCACTCTTGATTTTCGGACTGATGGCCGGCGCTACCCCGGCAGTGGCACAGGAAACGCCCCTTTTTCCCCAAGGCGAAAAGGCCGCGAACGTACATCACACGGGCGACGTCTGGCTCAGCCACGTAAGCGAGGCGGATCAGACATTCGACTACAGCGTGGCGCAGGCCATTTTTGCACCCGGTGCCAAACTCGACTGGCACGTGCATCCGGCCGGGCAACAACTGCTGATTACGCAAGGAACTGGCTATTACCAGGAGCGCGGCCAGCCCGTGCAGATCGTGAGGAAAGGGGACGTGATTAAGTGCCTGCCCGGTGTGGAGCACTGGCACGCCGCTACCCCGAACACCTCGTTTGCGTACCTCGGCCTGACGGGTAACCAACCCACGCAATGGCTGGAGCCCGTCGCCGAAGAAGCGTACCGCAGCATCCTGCCTTCGACGGCAAGCAACTCTGATGCAACGCAGGAACTCATCCAGCTTTCCAGAGACAAGTGGCAGTGGATGGCCGCCAAGAATGTCGATAAGCTCTCCGGCCTCTTCCACCCCAAAGCCCAATTTGTCCACATGGGCGGCAGTTGGGGCACAGAACAGGAACTGTCCATCATCAAAAGCGGAGGGATCTGGTACAAAAAAGCCGATATCCACGAGGTGTCGGTGAACGTTATCGATCAGACGGACATTTTGCTCAACCGCATCGATCTTCTGGCCGAAGTAGGGGGCAATGAAGTGACCAACCCCTTTATGGTGACCGAAGTCTACGTGAAGGAAAACGGCAGTTGGAAGCTGGGTTCCCTTTCGTTCACCCGCTTGCTGACTCCGGAACGTTAGCGCAGGGCAGCATGAAGCGTAACCTGTTTTTTATGGGCTTGCTGTTGCTGGCGGCGTGTGCCTGTCGTTCGCGGGGGGAGGCGCGTGCGCCGGAGAAGACGGTGGGCGCTTCTGGTGATACCCTGATTGTGTACCTGTCGCGTACGAACAACACCAGGGCGTTGGCGGAGATCATTCAGCGTGAGGTCGGCGGGACGCTGGTGGCCCTCGAACTGGAAACGCCTTATCCCGCGAACTACCCGGCAACGGTGCAACAGGTCGCCGAGGAAAACGAAACCGGCTATTTGCCGCCCCTGAAAACCAAGATCGAGCATCTGGAACGCTACGAGGTCGTGTTCGTGGGCTTTCCGACGTGGGGCATGCAACTGCCGCCGCCGATGAAAAGCTTTCTGCACGAGGTCGACCTGAGCGGCAAGACCGTCGTTCCGTTCAACACCAATGCCGGTTACGGCGTCGGCAGCGGCTTCAGGACTGTCCGGGAACTCTGCCCGAACAGCAACGTGCTGGACGGCTTTTCGATCACGGGCGGGGTGGAGCGCGACGGGATTTACTTCGTGATGGAGGGCGAGAAAGCCGAGGAAGCCCGAACGCAGGTCCAACGCTGGCTGGAAAACATCCGCCTTTTGCCTGCCGTCCCCCGGCGCTGACCGGAAGTAGCAGGAGATCGACTTGTGGTAGAGCTCCCTTGATGCCAACGCCCCCGCGCCCCGCCCCCCATGTATTTAATTCAGTAATTCAGTAATTCAGTAATTCATCCCCCGCGTTTTACCTTTTTCAGCCGGGTTCCCGTATACCGGGGTAATCAATCCTGTTTTGCATGAAATCCTGGTTCAACCGCCTGATCAAACTCTTCCTGACGGTCGTCAACAGCATTGGGTTCCGGCCCGCCATCATCTCGTTCTGGTTTCTGGTGGCTTCCGTGGGCATCGTCTGGGCAGAACAGGCTTATCCGGTACAGCAACTGACCCAGTCGCTGGCGTTCTGGATGTTCGAAGACAAAAGCAACACCGTCTCGTTGCTGAACGCCGTGCTGACGGGCATGATCTCGCTGACCGTCTTTTCGTTTTCGATGGTGATGGTGGTGCTGAGCCAGGCCGCTTCGTCGTTCTCACCGCGCGTCATTCCGCAGGTCATTACCGAACCGGTCTACCAGAACACGCTGGGCTTGTACATCGGCACGATCATTTACGCGCTGATTTTGCGGCTGGGCATCCAGGCCGACGCGGCCAGCAGTAGCGTAACCGTGCCTCGACTGGGGCTGGCCCTGTGCATGGTGCTGGTGGTGGTGTGCCTGGGCGTTTTTATCTTTTTCATCCACACCGTTTCGCAGTCGATCCGGGTCGACTACATGGTTGAAAAGCTGTACCGCAGCACGCTGAAAGAGTTGCAGGAGGACCTGGACAACCACGTACCGGCCGAGGCCACTGAACCCGACTCGACCGGGTGGGTGACGCTCCCGTTTCCCGACTCCGGCTACTACCGGGGGTTTCGCACGAAGCGACTGGTCGAGCTGACCGCGGCCCACGACCTGCAACTGAAGGTGTTGCCGACCGAAGGTACGTTTCTGGTTAAAGGGTATCCGTTTTTGCGGGTCAGTCGCGACATCCGGCAGGAGGAAGACGTACGCGAGGCGGTGATGCAGCAGTTTGTGTCGTACGACAACGAGTACCTGCGCGACAGCGCGCTGCACGGCTTCAAACGCCTGATGGAGATTGCCATCCGGGCGCTGAGTCCCTCCACCAACGATCCGGAAACGGCCATCAAGGTGATCCACTACCTGACCGATTTGTTTGCGCACCAGATGGCCGCGCGCAACGCGCACCTCTACCTCGACGACACCGCTACGGTCCGCATTGTGCGGACCGACCCGGACCTCGACGAAATGTTTCTGCGTTACCTGACGCCCATCCGGCACTATGGTAAAGAAGATGTGGTGGTGCTGACCACGCTGCTGAAGGCGTACCGGCAACTGCTGTTTTCCGACCTGGAGCGTCGCCACACGGCACCGCTTCTGCACCACATCCAGGCGACGCTGTTCGATGCCGACGCGCATCTGGATAACCCGCTGGACCGGGAGGCCGTCAACGGGGAAGTGCGTTACCTCAACGCGTTGCTGATCGATACGCAACTCCCGGAACTTTCGGCCGAACAACAGCCCTCGGGCGGATCGTGGGCGCTGTAAGCATCGTCGTGTTCCCCCTGATTCGCGTATACTTGTAGCATGAGAACCTACCCTGTTTTCTTCCGCCTCCCGATACTCCTGGCATTTTTTGGAACTACACATCCGGCTATGAGTCAAACTACCACCTCCGCCTCGCGAGTGGCCGACGGCGCCCCCCTGCACCTGGTATCCGATCAGTTCAAATTCACCGAAGGCCCGTCGGTCGACGCCAAGGGCAACGTCTACTTTACGGATCAGCCCAACAACACCATCTGGAAGTACGACACCGACGGGCAGTTGTCGGTGTTTATGGAAAAGGCCGGGCGCGCCAACGGCACCTTTTTCGACCGGAAGGGAAACATGATCGTCTGTGCCGACGAACACAACCAACTGTGGTCGATCAGTCCGAAAGGGAAGGTGACCGTGCTGCTCGACGATTTTCAGGGGCACCGTTTCAACGGCCCTAACGACGTCTGGGTAGCTCCAAACGGGGGGCTTTACTTTACCGATCCGTACTTTCAGCGCGACTACTGGGAACGGACCAGCCCCGACCCCGGCATCGGCGGCGAAAAGCTCTATTACCTGGCGCCTGGCGCGAAAGAAGCCCGTCGTGTCGACAACGAAACCGGCAAACCCAACGGAGTGGTCGGCACAGCCGATGGCAAGTTTCTCTACGTTGCCGACATGTCGAAGAAAACCGTTTTTCGCTACCGCATCGAACCGGACGGCAGCCTTGCCGACAAGCAGCCTTTCGCCGAAGAGATGGTCGACGGCATGACGGTCGACACGCAGGGCAACCTTTACCTGGCGGGCAACGGCGTGACGATCTACAGCCCCTCCGGCGAAAAGCTCGAACACATCGACGTGCCCCAGCCGTGGACGGCCAACGTCTGCTTCGGGGGTAAAAACCGCGACCAATTGTTCATCACGGCTTCCAAAGCCGCTTATACCCTTCGCATGCGTGCCAAAGGAGCAAGGCCGTAAGAATATGGAATGCTAGAATATCTGAATGCTACTAGGGCGCAGAACGCCCTGGTAGCAACGCCAGTAAGTCTGTCGCTACCGGGGCACACAAAAAAGCCTGACGATCGCGCGGACCCTCAGGCTTGTCGTTCAGGACGGAACTAGCGTTTATCGTTTCTTGCCGCCGGCCACCACCAGAATAATCCCCAACAGCAGCACGCCCCCGCTGATGATCAGCGGCAGGGTTTCGCCCTGGCTCACGGTGACTTCCGCGCCCAACACGTTGAAACTGTCGGTATTATCGGCATAGTCGATGCCGGTGATGATCAGGGCCACTGCCCCAACGATGGCTAAGATGAAGCCGAGCACTCGCATAAAACAGAGTTATGTGGGTAAAGAATAAATGAATTAAGCTTCCAGGCCGAACTGCCGCAGATGATGAGCGAAATGCTTGGCATGAAATCGCTCCCATGCGTCGCGGGTCAACGGCCCGAAGACCGGATTGACCGTTTGGGCGGTCGGATGCGCTGCAAAATAACGGTAAAAATCCTGTAGTTCCTGCTTCACTTTCGCTTTTGCCGTCGCCAGGTCCGGATAGCGCAGCGGCGGCGGCTCAGGCGGCATCACCGGGCTCACCGTATTTTCCCGAAACGGGCGGTCGCTCATCAGAAACTCCCGGTAGCGGGGCAGCTGGTCGTCGGGCGTTACCTGCGCCATCGTCACCTTGCCGTTCGACAGCTTGACGGTATACGACAGGTGCTCGACGGCGTGTTGCGGCGACATTTTGCCCCAGCGGCGGGGCGCGCCGGCTTCCAGTCGGTCCAGCATGGCCGGAACCGTTTCCTGCAGAAACTGCGTGGTGTTTAGTTCCGACACGGCTACAGCGCAGCGGGCGTTTTCGCGCGCACTTCCACGCCCTTCCAGAACGCAATGTGCCCTTTGATCTGCTGGGCCGCTTCTTTCGGTTCCGGGTAGTACCAGGCCGCGTCCTTGTTCTCTTTTCCGTCGACCAGCAGCGTGTAATACGATGCTTCGCCTTTCCAGGGGCAGGTGGTGTGAGTGGTGCTTTTCTCCAGGTACTCGTCGTGTACCGACTCCGGGGGGAAATAGTGGTTGCCTTCCACCACTAAGGTTTTATCCGAATCGGCAATCACGTGGCCGTTCCAGATCGCTTGCATTTGCATGGGTTTTCGTGCTTTGGTTACTCCCTAGTGGTACGCACGGCGTGGGCTTTGGTTGTTGAACCGAAGGGCTTGAACGCTGTCCTGATTTGGCTATATTGGCGGACGAGTGGCCCTGCGCGGGTCCGAAGCAGTACTGCACGATGATGAGAAGAGTCAAGTCCGTACGGTGGAATTTCCGGGGAGCGCGCCTGCGCGGCATCCTACTCGACCTGGTGGTGGTGTTTGTGGGCGTCTACGCCGCGTTTTACCTGAGCAACCTGAAAGAAGAACGCACCGCCGAGCAAGTCCGCCGAAACTACTACCAGAGTTTCGTGTACGAGTTGCAGGACATCAGTGCGCAGGCCAAACGGTTGCAGGTCGTGATCGATACCACGGTGCAGTCGTACGAAACGCGGATGGCCCGGGGCGAACGACCGCGACTCGATTTCTTCTACCGCATCGATTTTACCCAAAACTACTTCATCGTCCGGTCGGCGTTTAACGAAGAGCACTTTACCACCGTGGGGAGTGCCTACCTGCGCAACATCAGCTCCGGTTCTAACCTGATTGCCCTGATCGACAAGCGCGTGGAAGCCTACCAGGCCGACTGCCGCCGGTTGCTTCGGTTCGAGGCCTATGACCCCGACCGTTTTTACGCAGCCGATGGTTCGCTGAAGCCCGAGTACCAGTGGTACCTGACGGATCTGAAAATGATTCGGCATTACCTGAGTGCGCTGGTTGCCGCCATCGACGAGGGCGCCATTCCCGAAACCGAAGCCCTGATGGACCGGTAACTACCGCCGACGCATGACCGAACTCGAACACTACATCCGCAGCTACTTTGGCGTTACGCAAGACGATCTGGCCCAGATTTCCTCGTATTTCGAGCCGACGACCCTGGCCAAAGGCGAGTACTTTCTGAAGGCGGGGCGCTATTGCGACAAGCTGAGTTTTATCCGCTCCGGCTTTTTGCGCGTGTTTTCCAACCTGACGGGCCGGGAGGTGACGCAGTGGATCGGCACGAAAGGGTATTTTGTGACCGATCTGGCCGGACTTATGTTCGAGCAACCCTCTCGGAGTTCGATCCAGGCGCTGTCCGACTGCGAACTGTTCACCATCACGAAGGCCGACTACCTGGATCTGGGGCGGGTGGTGCCCCACTGGCACGCGTTGGAAAAGCGGTTTCTGGCGCGGTGTTTCATGGCACTGGAGGAGCGCATCCTGCACCTGCTTTCCCTGCCGGCCGAAGCGCGGTACCGCACCTTATTTGCCCAGGACCGCGAGTTATTCAACCACGTGCCGCTGCAGTACCTGGCCTCGATGATGGGCATGACGCCCGAAACGCTCAGCCGGTTGCGGAAAAAAAGCCTTGACTACGGCGAGTGAGGGGAGCATTTCTTGATCTAGATCAAGTGGACGTGCGCCTTTGCGAAGGATCTTTGCTTCCACAGCAATCGAGCTTCAGCTCATCTCAACGCAAGTCTTTTTCTCATGAAACCGATCAACCAACAAGCCCCCGTCGTTTGTGCGCAATCCGTGCTGATTCACGCCACGCCCACGCGCGTCTGGCGCGTGCTGTCCGACATTGCGCAGTGGCCTACCTGGCAACGAGACGTCTCCCGCGCGCAACTGCACGGGCCACTGCAACCCCGCACCACGTTCGACTGGAAAACCGGTGGCATGCACATCCATTCGACGTTGCACACGGTCGAGCCCGAAAAGCGACTCGGCTGGACGGGCGAGGTCTTCGGCATCCACGCCGTGCACAACTGGGAATTTGAAGCGAAACCCGGCGGGACGCAAGTCTCGGTGAGCGAAAGCATGGAGGGCCTGCTGGCCCGTCTTTTCAAAGGCGCTTTCAACCGAACCCTCGCCAAAGGGATGGGGCAATCGCTCCGGGAATTGAAGATCGCTTGCGAGGCGATGGCTTAACCTTCCGCACTGAGCGGACGGTAGCGGCGTTTCAGCCGCAAGAAATACCCTTCGTAGAAGCGATACGACACGTGCGCGACTAAAATTGTCAGGCCGATTACCCCAACGTTGATCGCAACAATGACGAGAGCATCGGGAAGAACCATTTGGGCCGTTAGTTTTAGAAATACGAAAACCATTAGGTTCATCACGATGGCGTGATACATGTAGAGGCCGTAGGAAATTTTTCCCAGGTGCAGTGCCCAGCGGTTTCGGATGGTAAAGAGAGGATCGTAGGCCAGCGTGAAGAGGAGAAAGCCAAACAGCAGGGTGTTTACTGCGTGGTAGGTCACGAGCGGAAGCGACGTGACCAGATCGGTACAAAAATGGCAGACCGTCACGCCTAGCACTAACACTTGAAACGGCCGATTGCCCCGTAGCCCCTGTAGCCTGCCTTGTTCGGCCAGTACCGACAAAAGCCCTCCGAACGAAAAGTAGTAGAAGTGGAGGTAAAATGGGTTGGCAAACGTGGAGAGCAGGCCAAGGCTTACCACAGTAAAGGCCGCCAGAAAGGGCACAAAGAAACTGCTGTGGAGCCACGCCATCGCGGGGGCTACTGCCAGGTAAAATTGCTCTTCGACGCCGAGCGACCACAGAATGGATAGAATGCCACCGGGGTTATACAAGCTCACAAAAACATTAGGCAGAAAAAACGTGCACAGCAGGATTCCCTCCACCAGATTGTACTCAATCGGAAACGGAATGCCAAGCAACGGCAGCAGGACATGGTAGAATACGAAACCAAAAATCAGGATCAGGTAGTAGAGGGGGAAGATGCGCAGGATGCGACGCGTATAAAACTGTCCGATGGCGACCGCCCCCGTCTTTTCTTTCTCTAGGTACAACAGGCGGATGATGAGAAAACCGCTCAACGTGAAAAAAGCAAAGACCGCCTCGCTGCCCCGGTGAAAAAGGGGAAAGTTGTCGAAAGCAGGCAAACCCTGATTGTGGGAGAGCTGTGGGATGTGGAAGAGAATAACGAGCAGAGCAAGAACAAAACGAAGAGGGTCGAGATTCGGGAGCGAAGGACGCGAATGCATACGGTCTGAAAAAGGCCGCTCCAAAACCGAAGCGGTAGAAAAACGTGCCTTAAAAGTCGGGAAACTATTAAAACTTTCGCAGATCAACTGCACAAGAACCCCAAGCATTAACAGTCAGCCCCATCCGGAAGCAGTAAAAGGTCCTGCCTACGAAGGCACCAGGGGTTGATTTTCTGTCGAAGCGAAAGTAGATCAGTAGCACCCCATCTTTTGTTGATAAAGCGTCTGGCCTTTCCGAATACTCAGGACGTAACGCCCGGTTCCCCCTCTCAGCGAGTATTGTGATTGCTGGGGCGAGTTTACAATCTATTCGTTTTTAAGTGAATGCACCGGATTGCTGCGGGCGGCGCGCACGCTTTGGAAGCTGACCGTCAGCCAGGCCACCACCAGGGCAGTCAGGCCGGCGAGGAGGAACCACAGCGGGTTGAGCGGAATGCGGTAGGCGAATCCGGAGAGCCACTGGTGCATGCCCCACCACGCCACCGGAATGCCGATCAGCAGCGAACCCAGTACCAGAAAGGTAAACTCGCGGTTCAGCAGAATCACGATGTCGGCGATGGAGGCTCCCAGCACCTTGCGGACGCCGATTTCTTTCGTGCGTTGCGAAACCGTGTGGGCCACCAGGCCGATCAACCCCAGGCAGGCAATGAGCAGCGCCACGCCCGCGAAAAAGCGAAACAGCTTCCCGATGCGCTCTTCGCGCTGGTACAGCGTCGCCAGGTGGTCGTCCAGAAACTGGTACGAGTAAACGTACTCGGGATAGAGGCCGCTCCAGACGTCCTGCACCTGCGCGAGGGTTTCAGGAACGCGGTCGGGCGCAAGTTGCACCATGGCCGAGAGGTAAAACGGAGGGAAGTTCAGCATCACCATCGGCGTGATGCGGTTGTGCAGGGAAGACAGGTGAAAATCTTTCGTCACCCCGACAATCTCCCCCTGGTAATCGTACAGGCCGATGACGTACCGGTGGCCCAGGGCCGCTTCCGGCGTCAGTCCCAGGGTTTTGACCAAGGCTTCGTTGACCACCATCGGCACGACCGAGCCGTCGGCTGGTATCGTATCCTGCATCTGCATTTCGTCAGAAAGGGTGAGCCACCGGCCCGCCGCCAGTTGCAGATCGAACATCGCTGGGTATTCTGCATCGACGGTTTTTACGTCGATGGAAATGCGTTCGTTCGGCGTCGCGGGGTCCGGGGTAAGATTGGTCGTGAACTGCATTTCGGAAACCGGTGTGCCGACGCCCAGGGAAACGGCCTGCACGCCCGGCACCCGCCGCAGCCGTTCGGCCAGCTGCGTACTGACCTGTTGCTGCGGGAGCGGCAGGTTGATGATCAGGTCACGGCGGAACCCCAGGTCGCGGTTCTGGAAATACCGCAGTTGCCGCCCGACGATGAACATGCCCGCCAACAGCGCCACCGACACGGCAAATTGGGCGATCACCAGCGAGCGTCGCAGCCACAGGCCACCGGGCGTAACGCTGCCCCGTTGCCCTTTTAACACGGCCGTGGGGCGGTAACCCGACAGGACAAATGCCGGATACAGGCCGCTCAGCACCGTCAGGAGGAGCGTCAGAAGCGCGAGAAACCCGAGGAGGCGCGGGCTGGTGATGAGTCGCTCCGTAAGCGGCTGTTCCAGGAAACCGTTGACCAGGGGTAGCATCAGTTCGGCCAGCAGAAGTCCCGACAGGGATGCGAGTACGGTCATGACCGCCGTTTCGGTCAGAAACTGCCGGATCAGTTGCAGGCGCTCTGCCCCAATGGCTTTGCGGACGCCCACCTCGCGGGCGCGGCGAACGCCCTGCGCTGTGGCCAGGTTCACAAAGTTGATCGCCGCCACGGCCAGCACCAGCAGCCCCACCATTGAGAAAAACCACAGGTACGTCGTACTGACCGTCGGGCCGACGTTCGAGCCCGCGTACGTTTCATCGGAGCGGATGGTCAGCAGCGGTTGCAGGGCAAACGTATGACGCTCGGCGTTATTCGGGGGGAGGTACTTTTTACCGAACGCGGCCAGTCGGTCGGTGTACGCAGCGGGGTGCGTTCCCTCGGGAAGAATCACGTACACGAAACCCGCCATGCGCAATCCCCAGCGGTCGGTGGGGAACCCCAGCACTTTTTCGGACAGGGCTTCGCGCGCGATCAGCATCCGCACGGGCAGGTGCATGTTATCCGCCGGGTCGCGCATAAGGCCGCGTACGGTAAGATCGACTTCGTTGTCGTAGCGGAACGTTTGCCCCATCGGGTCGGCGTTGCCAAAGAGTTTCTGCGCCAGACTTTCGGCCAGGATCACCCCGTCGGCGTAGGCCAGCGCCGTTTTCCCTTCGCCGCGGATCAGGTCGAACGACAGGATGTCGAGCAGTTGCGGCTCGGCGAAAACCACCCCGTTCTCCTCGAACTTTTGTCCGTCGGCCAGCGTCAACTGGTGGTCGTCGCCTTGCGCGTGAATCCCCGCCACCTGCAGCTCCGGAAACTCTTCCCGCAGGGCTTCTGCCAGCGGGTAGGGCGTGGTCGCTCCCATTTCCTCGCCGTTGGGCGTTCGCGTCCGCTCCACCACCCGGTAGGTCCGCTCCGGAAGCGGATGCTGCCGATCGAAACTCCGTTCGTGCGTCACAAACAGGTATACCAGCAGACAGCAGGCGATGCCCGCCGCCAGACCCGTCACGTTGAGCAGGGTAAACAGCGACTGTTTGCGGAGGTGGCGGAAGGCAATCAAAAGGTCGTTACGGAACATGGCGATCTATTGAGTTTGGAAGGTGGTAAGGGTAGAAGGTTACTGAGTTCAGAGTTATCGAGTTTAAAGTTCTGAGTTCTGAGTTTAAAGCTCAAGCCGGGCGACTTAAAGTGCGTTTGCGACGATGCGTCACACTTCGTTTCCCAACTGCGAATTGCCAACCGCCCACTGAAGACTGTAAATTCTAAACTCAAAACTCAGAACTTCTTCCGCTCCGCGCCTCGCGCCATTCAATCATTTCATTCGCTCCTGAGCGAACGGACCGGATTGCTACGGGCGGCCTTTAGCGATTGCAGCCCCACGCTCAGCAGCGCTACGACCAGGGCGGCACCTCCCGCCAGGGCGAACGGCTGCCAGCTCAGGTCAGTGCGGTACGCGAAGGCATCGAGCCAGCGGTGCATGATCCACAGCGAGAGCGGGACCGACACCAGAAAGGCCACGCCCACCAGCAGCGCGAACTCGCGGGACAGAAGCAGGACAATCTGCGATACTGAAGCCCCCAGTACTTTGCGGACGCCGATTTCTTTCGTGCGCTGGGTGGCGGTGTAGGTGGCCAGCCCAACCAGACCCAGGCAGGCGATGAAAATGGCCAGCCCGGCAAAGGCCATGAAGATGGACCCCAGCCGCTGTTCGGTGCGGTACGTTTCCGTGAACCGGTCGTCGAGGAACGAGTAGGCGAACGGCTGCCCCGGAGCCAGCGCTTTCCACTTGGTTTCCAGGGCCGTAATCAGTTGAGGCAGGTCGCGGGTCTGGGCACGAACCGATAAACTTCCCTGACTCCGCCCCAGGCGCATGCCCAGCGGACCGATGTGCTGACGGAGCGATTCGAAGTGGAAATCTTTCACGACGCCGATGATCGTGAGGCTTTCGGTCGCGCCCGTCCGGAAGTCGGTGATGCTGCTCAGGCGTTGACCGATCGGGTTCTCAAACCCAAAGGCACGGGCGGCCGACTCGTTCAGGAGAATGGCCGACGAGTCGCTGGGGAAGTCGACCGAGAAGTCGCGGCCCGCCACGATCTCCATGCCGAAGGTGTTGATGTAGTCGTGGTCGACAAACCAGTTTTGCATCGAAACGGCCGCTTCCTGATCGGTATTTCCTTCGGGGAACAGCGGACTGTCGTTGCGGTACGAGGGCACGGGCAGGTACCCTGTCACCGAGGCGTTCACCACCCCGGGCAGTTTTTTGATCTCTTCCTTGAACGACTGCACCTGGTTGCCCATCGCGTACACGTCGTTGATCAACAGCACCTGTTCTTTGTTGAATCCCAGCTTTTTCTGTTGAATGTACTGCAATTGCCGCCCGACCACGAGTGTGCCGATGATCAGCACGATGGAGGTGACGAACTGAAATACGACCAGCCCCTTCCGCAGAAACGCCCCCCGCGAGGCGCTGACGACCTGCCCCTTCAGAACGCGGATCGGCTGGAAGGCCGACAGGAAAAACGCCGGGTAGCTGCCCGCCAGCAGGCCCACCACCAGCGCCCCGACCAGCAGCAGCGGTAGCGTCCAGGGAGTGCCCACCAGCGACAGCGTCAGGGTTTTGTTGGTGAAGTTGTTGTAAAACGGCAGCACCAGTTGCACCAGGGCGACGGCCAGCACAAAGGCCACGGCACTGACCAGCACCGACTCGCTGAGAAACTGCCCGACGAGTTGCTGCCGCAGCGAGCCCACGGCTTTGCGAATGCCCACTTCCTTGGCGCGCATCGCGGCGCGGGCCGTGGCCAGGTTCATGAAGTTGATGCAGGCCAGCAGGAGGATGAACGCCGCAATGGCCGAGAAGATCCACACGTACAAAATGCTGCCGTTCGGTTCCAGCTCGGCCGTGAGGTCGGAATGCAGGTGGATGTCGGTGAGGGGCTGGAGGGTGTATACCAGCTTGTTGCCCGAAGCTTCAAACGCTTCTGTGTCGTTCACGCCCAGCACTTGCGCGGCCTGCGGCAGGATATGGGTCTCGATCAGGTGTGGCATTTTGGCTTCCAGTGCAGGGGCCGCGGCCGGATCGGTCAGCAGCACGTACGTGACGAAGTTGTGGCTCAGCCAGTTGTCCTGTCGGCTCTCTTCCAGCGAAACCATCGACAGAAACACGTCGAAGTGAAAGTGGGTATTGGAAGGCAGGTCGGGTACCACGCCCGTCACTCGGTAGTCGACTTCGTTGTCCAGCACCAAGGTCTGGCCGAGGATGCTCTCGCCTTTGTCCAGTTCAGGACCGAAATAGCGCCGGGCGGCCGATTCGCTCAACAGCAGCGTCTGGGGTTCGCGCAGCGCCTGTTGTGGATTGCCTTGCAACATCGGCAGCTGAAATACCTGGAAGAGTGTGCTGTCGGCGTAGATCACCTTTTCTTCCTTCAGGTTCTCCTGCGTGCCCCGCCGCACCAGAAACGAACCCTGTTCGCGGAACCGTACGCTGGCTTCCACTTCCGGGTAATCCCGCGCCAGGGTTTCGGCCATCGGGTCCTGCACCACCGCGCCGTACATGTGGTTGCCCCCAAACAGGATTTCGCTCTTCACCCGGAAGATGCGCTCGGCGTTGGGAAAGTGGCGGTCGTAGCTCAGCTCGTCCTGCACAAACAGCACGATCAACAGGCAACAGGCCACGCCGACGGCCAGACCCAGGATGTTGATAAAGGAGTAGCCTTTCTGTTTGCGGAGGTTCCGCCAGGCGGTGAGGAAGTAATTGCGAAGCATACCTTGAGCGTTAGTGTGAAGAAGTGAGCACAACCCGCGTGTGGAAGTGCCGTTGACGTTGCGTGACCGACAGCAGGTAAACCCCACGGGGCAAGCCCGCTACCGGGAAGGTGACGTGCCCGCCCGACGGCTGCCGTTCGGTTTGGCCGACGGTCCGTCCGGTGAGGTCTTGCAGCAGGAGGCGGACGGGGGCCGCGTCGGACACGTGTACGGAAATGAAGTCGTCCGCCGGATTGGGAAAGACGGAGACGGCCCACGCGAACTCATCTTGCGGAGCGCTCGTCGGGGTGCGTTGGCTATGGTCCGTGAAGTAAACCCGGTGGTCGCCTTCCTGCACGACGAATATACGCCCGTCGTGTTGCCGGGCAAATTGACACTGGTGATAGCGCGGACCGACCGGATACAGCGGCACGGACTGCCACGGCGCTTGCCCGTCGTCGGATACAAAGATACTGCCGTTGGTGGGTGTGGCCATCGTGCGCCGGTTGACGTACACATGGCCCCGGTCGGGCACAAAAAGCAGGTTGTGAATTTCGGGGTAATCCCACGCGTACCCGATGGGAACCACCTGTTTGTGCTGCCAGGGCAGGGCGGCCACCGCCCCCTCGAACGAGTGGACGAGGGTGACCTGCGTGCTGGCCGAACCAAAGGCCCCGCCGTAGCTGAGGTACAGGGAATCGTCCGGCGCGACGTCCAGCGCGAAAATCTGCACAATGCTGCTTTCGTTCGGGGCACTGCCGCCCGTTTCGAACCGGGGCGTCGGCATGGGGTACCAGCTGGTTCCTTCGTCGGTCGAGTACAGCAGACGCCCGTCGCGGGCATGGTATTCGTTCACGGCAGCAAACAGCCGCCCCTGCCGGTCGCGGGCGAGGTGGGCGACGTACCGTCCGCTGCCGAGGCCCAGGTCCAGCGCCTGCCAGGTCGCCCCCCGATCCACCGAGCGGAAGATCCCCGCCCCGCGGAACAATCCCGAATCGTTCGGCCCTTCGACCAGATCGCCCGTGGCAGCAAATAAGGTGTCTTCTCCCACCACGAGCAGATCGGTCACCGAAAACGTGGTTTCAAGGGGCGTCGACGACCAACTTTCGCCTCCGTTGTCCGAGCGGTACAAGGCATTGGCGCCCACCAGGGCGTATACCGTGCCCTGGGGCGTAATTGCCAGAAAGGAGACCGGAAGGTCCTCTAGCGGCAGCACCGCTTCCCAGGTCATGCCCCGGTCGTGACTACGAAAAATCCCTTCTTCTACGGTGCCTACCCATATATCGTCGGTCGTCGGATCCTGCGCGATGCTCAGGTTGCCTAATCCGGTTGAAGCCACGGGGGTAGCGGTCGTTTCGCTCCAGAAGGGCGAGGGCACTTGTGCCCCTCCCCGCAGGGAAAGGCCGATCAGAAGTACGAGGGTAAGCAAACGCAGCATGGGTTGGTTGGGAGTCGTTAAAAGGTTGCAGGTTTAGAAAGTGGGAAGGTTATAAAGTTCAGCGTTAGGGGTTTAAAGCTCAGCGCTCAAAGCTTAAGGCTCAACGTGTGAAGCGTCTCTGGTGTGATGCGTTGCAGTACGGCCCACGGATTCTCCAATTCTGTTATTCAGTAATTCAATCATTTCATTCGCTCCTGAGCGAACGGACCGGATTGGCCAGCGCGGCGCGGAGGCTTTGTACGCTGACCGTCAGAAGGGCGATGGACAGCACCAGCCCTACGGCAAACAGGTAAGGCCATGCCGAAAAGCCAATGTGGTACGCGAAGTTGGTCATCCAGGAGCGCATTAGGTAACCGGCCACCGGCGCGGCAATGACAAACGCCACGCCCAGGAGCATGGCGTATTCGCGGGACAGCAGCCCCAGGATTTGCGGAATGGTAGCCCCCAGCACCTTCCGGACGCCAATCTCTTTGGTGCGTTGTTCGGTGGTGTACGCGGCCAGGCCGAACAGTCCCAGGCACGCGACGAAAATGGCCAGCCCGGCAAAGACGGTGAACAGCCGCGCCAAACGCTCTTCCGCCTGGTATTGGCGTCCGAACGATTCGTCCAGAAACTGGTAATTGAATGGCCAGTCGGGGAGGCGCGACTTCCAGGCGCGTTCCAGGTCGTGAAGCGCCTCGGCCGGATAGCCGGGACGGAGCCGGACGACCAGAAAGTTGGCCCGCTGGGCGTTCAGGAAGAACAGGGCGGGGGTGATGGTGGCGTGCAACGACCGGAAGTGGTAGTCTTTCACCACGCCGACGATGGTGCCCGTGCGCGCATCGGGGCCGCCCCGCCATTCCAGCCGCTCGCCGACCGGATTGTCCAGTCCCAGTACTTTGGCGGCACTTTCGTTGATCAGAAACGCGTCGGTCTGGTCCGAGGGGATCTCTTCCGAGAAATTACGTCCGGCGCTCAGTTCCAGCCCCAGCGTCTGCAGGTAATGCGGGTCGGATTGCACCACGTACATGATCTGACTGTCGTCTGGCGCGGCACCTTCTTTGGCAACCGGGTTGTAGTTTTCGTTCAGGCTGGGCACTACGCTGGCGGTCGTGGCTCCCAGCACCATCGGATGTTGGGTGAACGCCGTACGGAACGATTCCAGATGACGCTGCACCGTCGAGTCACCGGGCAGGTTGAGCGTCAGCACGTGCTCTTTCTGGAAGCCCAACTGGCTGTTTTGCAGGTAGTTCAGCTGTTGGTACACCATCAGGGTGCAGATGATCAGTCCGGCCGAAAGCGCAAATTGCGTCACCACCAGGCCCTGCCGCAGCGTGACCACCTGGGTTCCAGTAGCTACCCGGGCCGCCTGTCCGCTGCCCTTCAGTACTTCCGTAGGGCGGAATCCCGACAGCACAAAGGCCGGATAGAGCCCTGCCAGCAAACCCACGGCCAGCCCAAAGACCAGGAGCAGCAGAAGGCCCCAGGGCGTTCCGACAAAAGCGAGCGATAAGGCTTTGCCCGTCAGGTTGTTGAACGCCGGCAGCAACAGTTCGGCGGTTCCCAGCGCCACGGCCAGCGCGGCAAGGGTAAGCAGGAGGGATTCGCTCAGAAACTGGCCGATCAACTGGCCGCGGTAGGCCCCCGCCACCTTGCGCACCCCGACTTCCCGGGCACGACGTGTGGCACGGGCGGTCGCCAGATTCATGAAGTTGATGCAGGCGATGCCCAGAATGAACAGCGCGATCAGCGTAAAGATGATGACGTACGCGCGGTTGCCGCCGGGCGTGAGTTCTTCTGCCACCGGATGAAGGTGAATGGCGGTGACGGGCTGTAATTCTGCCGCAATCTTCAGCCCCATGCGCTCGATCAGGTCGCCCATGTGTCGTTCGAACATCGCCGGAAACTGGGCCGCCACGTCGGATGGCGCGGTGCCGGGCGTCAGCCGCACGTAGGTGGACTGGTTCGTGAACGACATCCACTGCGTCTCCGGATCGAAGCCCTGTTGCTGTGCCTGTGCGTAGAACGTGGCCATCGAGCGCAGCAATTGAAACTGCACGTGCGTGTTGGTCGGCGGATCGGCCACCACCGCCGTCACGGTATAGTCGTCCTGATTATCGACCCGCACCCGTTCGCCCACCACGTCGATGCGGTTGAACAGCCGCTTCGCGAGCGACTCGGTCAGCACCATCGTAAAAGGAGCCGCCAGCGCCGTCTGAGGTTCGCCCACCAATACCGGGAAATCGAACAGCGACAGAAACGCCGAATCGGCGAAAAAACTGGCACTTTCCTGAATCCGCAAGTCGCCCTGCCCCAGCAGCACGCCCGCTGTTTGCCAGACCCGAACCGATTTTTCCACCCCCGCGACTTCGCGCGCGAGGGTAGGGCCGTACGGCCACGACGTCAGGGCAAAAATCGGCCGGTCGCCCACCGCTACATTCACGCGATAAAGGCGCTCCACGTCGGAAAACTGCCGGTCGTACGTCCGTTCGTCGTGCACCCAGAGCATAATCAGCAGACAGGCCACCAGTCCGGTAATCAGGCCCATCAGGTTCAGAAACGTGTAGGCCCGGTACCGTCCGAGGTTGCGTAGGGCCACAAGCAGGTAATTGCGAAACATAGCGTAGGTGGGGGGAGAAGAGGTAGAAGTTCAGGGGTCAGAAGTTCAAAGCTTACGGCTTAACGAGTGAAGTGTCTCTGGCATGATGCGTTGCAGTACGGCCCACTGATTCCATCATTCTGTTATCCAATCATCCAATCATTTTATTCGCTCCTGAGCGAACGGACCGGATTCGACAGGGCAGCCCGCAGGCTTTGGTAACTGATGGTGAACCAGGCAATGGCCAGGGCGGTGAGGCCCGCCAGCAGGAAGATTCCCGGCCCCAGCGTAATGGGATAAGCAAAGCCGGCGAGCCATTGCGCGAGTGCGTACCAGGCCAGTGGGGTGGCAATCACGAAGGCGATGAGTACGAGGATCGTAAATTCTTTCGAGAGGAGAACGACCAGGTGCTGCACGTTGGCGCCCAGCACTTTTCGGACGCCGATTTCTTTCGTGCGCCGTTCGGCGACGTAGGCCGACAGGCCGTACAGACCCAGGCACGAGATCAGGATGGCCACGCCTGCGAAGCTGCCGATGATCTGCCCCATCCGCTGGTCCTGTTCGTAGAGGCGGCCGAGATTTTCGTCCAGAAAACTGTATTCGAACGGAAGATCGGGATTAAGCGCCTTCCAGGCCGTTTCCAGGGCGGCCAGCGTTTGCGGAACGTCCGCCGTGTTGAGCGCTACCACTGTCTGGTCAAAAGCGCGCCGCGAAGGCAGGTGGAGCATCAGAGGATCAATGGCGTTGTGTAGCGAGTATTGGTGGTAATCGCGGATCACACCGATAATTTCCAGCGACTCCGTGCCTTCGGCCAGGTCCGTTTTCAGGTGCTCACCGACCGCCTGGTCGAGCGGAATGCCGAAGGCGGCCAGGGTAGCTTCGTTGACGATGATGTGCAATTCGGTGCTGTCGGTGGGGCGGGACCGGTCGAAATTGCGGCCCGCCAGAAGCGGGATGTCCATCAGCGCCAGGTACTCGTAATCGACTTCATTGTAGGTAACGCGCTCGGCCTGTTCCATCGAATGGCCTTCACGGTAGAGCCGCCAGTCCATCAGCACAAGTTGTCCCGGTACGTAGACGGCTCCGGTGACGTTCGCCACGCCCGTCTGGTGCAGCAGCTTTTCGCGCAAGGCGGGGTAGTGCGTGCTGGCGTCGTGGGTGCGGAGCGGAATCACCAGCCGCGCTTCGGACGCAAAGCCCAGGTTCTTTTGACGGATGTAGTGCAGTTGCTGGAAGATGATGCCCACACCCGCCATCAGGACGATGGCCACCACGAATTGAAAGACCACGAGGATGCGGCGCAGCTGGCCCGCGCTCAGCGACGTGTGCATGCGGCCTTTTAGCACCTGAATGGGGTTGAACGACGACAGAAACAGCGCCGGGTAACTCCCCGCCAGCAGACCGGTCACCAGCAGCACACCTCCCAGCATCAGCAGGTACGTGAGCCACGCATCGACCGAAAGCCGTAGCGTTTGTCCGGTCAGGTGGTTGAAGTAAGGAAGCAGCAGATCCGCCAGGAGGCATCCCGTCACGACGGCGAGGCCCACCAGCAGCAGCGACTCACCCATAAACTGCCGGATCAGCGTGCCGCGTTCGGCCCCCATGGTTTTGCGGATGCCTACTTCGCTGGCCCGTTGCGCGGCGCGTGCCGTCGACAGGTTCATAAAGTTGATGCAGGCAATCAGGAGCAGAAAGGCCGCAATGGCCGCCATGATGTAGACGTAGCCGATGCGCGCACTACTCCCCCCGAAATCGGAATAGAGGTGGATGTCGTGGACCGGTTGCAGGTAAAGCGATTTCTGGATGGCGGCGCGTGCAAAGTCGTCGGCTCCGTGGCGGTTCAGAAACGCCGGCAGTTTGGCTTCTAGCGCTTCTGGCGTGGTGCCGGGCTGGAGCGTGAGGTACGCGTGGATAAAGTTTTGTCCGGCCCACTCGTCCATGCCGGTGATCCATTCGCCCAAACCGGTGCTGTTCATCGACATGAAGAACCGCGCCTCCAGGTGCGTAGGTTGGGTAGGTTCGGCCACTATTCCGGTCACCTGCATGTCGTAGGCCCCGCCGTTGTCGCTCACGCTCACGACCTGATGCAGCCCGAGGTCGTCGCCGAACAGCTTCCGGGCAATGGTTTCGGTCAACACAAGGCTGCGCGGTTCACGCAGGCAGGTGTACGGATCGCCCGCCAGAAACTGGTACGTAAACAGTTGAAAAAACGTGGAATCGACCAGCACCCCGCCTTGCTCCAGAAACATCTTGTCGCCGTGCCGCAGCAGGTGTTCGGGGGTGCCGGGAGGATACACGAGGCGCGTGGCGTTGGCTACTTCGGGCAGTTCTTCCCGCATTTTCATCACGATCGGGGGCGAGGTGGTCGCCATCCGGTGGGAAACGCCGTCGGCACTTGTAAAGAGGGTATTGACGCGATACAGCGAAGCGCCGTGTTCCTGAAACCGGTCGTAGCTGCGTTCGTGCTGGATGAAGAGCAGCAGCAACAGGCAGCAGGCCACGCCCACGGACAGCCCCAGAAGGTTGATCAGCGAAAAGGCCTTGTGTTTCAGAAGCTGACGGACCGCGATTTTCCAGTAATTGCGAAGCATGAGAACGGGGTAGGGTGAGAAACGTAGGAAACAGGCGAGGAGACTACGCGCGGACTACAGGTGATACCGTTTCCGGCCGTTGGACCAGCGCGAGGTCGTGAAACGTGGGAAAGAGAAGCCAGGGCATGTGGCCGGTCAGCAGACCGCCACTCAGAGCAAGCATCCCCGCCACGAGCGGGTACAGCGGCCACCCCGCCGACGTAAGGGCGAGCAGCGGGGCCGGGTGCGGATGGAACAGCGGGAGGGCTAACTCTACCAGACCATAGCCCAGCACCAGCGCCAAGCCCAGAATCTGCATCAGTTCCCCCGCCACCTGGCGGGACGTGGCCGACTGCGGGTCGAGCTGCCGTTGTTGGTGGCGTACCAGATACACCGCCGACGTGACGGCGATGGCCGCCGTACCGGCCAGGAAGAAAAAGAGTAAATAGACGTATCGTACCTGCGGTGCGCTCTGCGCGAAGTCGGCCGACAGGTGAATGTCACGGATGGGTTGCAGGTAAAGCGCTTGTAAGGTAGTGAGGGTGGGATCGGTTGTGGCGGCCTGTTGCAGAAAGTCGGGCAGGCTGGCTTCCAGGGTTTCGCGCGGCATGTCTTCGTCCAGACGGAGGTAGGAGTAGATAACCGGTGCGCTGGCCGCTCGTTGTACCGAATCCAGCAACGCGCCCCAGCCCGGACTGTTGATCGACATAAAAAAGCGTGCCTCCAGGTGGGTAGGCTGATCGGGCTCGGCCACGATCCCCGTCACGTGAAAGTCGTACGTGCCCAGGCCGTCGCTTACCGTGATGGTGCTGTTGAGGCCGAGGGTTTCTCCAAACAGCTTCCGGGCCAGCGGCTCGGTCAGCACCACACTGCTGGGCTCGCGCAGGCAGGTGCGGGGGTTGCCCGCCAGAAACTGGTACGTAAACATGGTAAAGTAAGTCGCATCGGCCAGCACGCCACCCCGCTCCAGAAACGTGCGGTCGCCGTGGCGGAGCAGGTGTTCCAGCGTGGCGGGCGGATGGACCACCCGGGTTACGTTGGCAATTCCCGGAAGGCTTTCGCGCAGTTGGCGGGCCAAGGTGGGCGTGGTAGTCGCCTGATGTTCAGGCGTGCCGGCGGTGGTCGCCACCAGCGCATTGACGCGGTACAGCGCATCGGCGTGCTCGTGGTAGCGGTCGTAGCTGTACTCGTGTTGCAGCAGCAGTCCCGACAGGAGGCAGCCGCCCAGTCCGAAAGAAAGCCCGAGCAGAGCGAGCCAGGAAGCGCCCTTGTGAAGAGTACCTGCGGGGGCGGCCGTTTTTCGGTAGTAGTGAAACATAGGGGTACGACGTTAGCTACCGTGTCCTATGCCAAGAAGTTTGCCAATGCCCCAGGAAGCGGTTTTGCCCCGGTATCAGGCATAAAAATGTCCGAAAGCGAACAACGCGTGTGCACTTTCGGACAAGAAAGAAAGAGCCCGAAGGCTCTCTGGGGTGCAAGCAGGACTAACGCGCTGCCGTGTGACGTTCGGACATCACAAGGGCGTTGTAGTAGACGACCATCCGCGCCAGGTGCTGCGGCGAACGGAAGTGGAGCCGATGCTGTGCGGCATAATACTGAATGGCTTCCTGGTGCTCGCCGAACAACCGCAACGCGGCTTTCCGGCGGCGGGGGATGCGTACCAGCCGCCCGCGGTCGTCGAACGTGTAGAGATCCGTAGCGATTTCCTGCGCGGTCTCGTCGTTTTGCAACGTATAGATCGAGTTGCGGTGGGCAATTCGCATGTGCGGTTTGCGGAACAGCAGGACGGGGCGGGGGCCTTCCGAGGCCACCTCCATAAATGCAAGCTGAGGACCGAACAGGTGCGGATACGGCGTGCGGATAAAGCGGTGCATCTGTCCTTCGTCATCCATCAGAATAAATTCGGGCAAAACGACCGGATCGTAAAACTGTGTCTTGCCGTCTTCGATGGTTTCCAGCCGATGTTTCAGCATGTCGAACCGAAGTGCATCGACCGAGCGCCATTCGCCGGCTACGGTGCGTACGTAGCCAGGTTGCCAGGTAGGTTCGGCATTCGGAACGGGCAAAAATGTAGTGGTTTGGAGCGGGTGCCAGGGTACGGGCGTCTGGTCAGGCTGAGCGCCGAGTCCCCCGCCAACCAGCAGGCAGAGAAGTAGAAAAAAGCGGTACATGGCAGTGGTGGGTAGTGGTGGTTACCTTTTGCTGGAAGGTACGGCTTCTCTACGTAATCCGATACGTAGAAACGACGCCACGAAAAATCGCTAATTCAAAAGAGTAAGTTAAAAAATGAAGTCAATTTTATTGAGTGAATGGTGTTATGTAAAAAGTGAGTTAAAAAATGAAGTGACTTTTTTAAAATAGATATGAAATAATTAAAAGTTAGTTAAAATCACGAGGTAAGTATTTCAAAAAAATAAATTTTTTCCTTGCATTTATGGTGAGGGTGAGTTAACTAGCAAGCAGTGAAATAATATTTGATTTTTGCTGATTAGGTAGAGATTTAAAGTTGTGTAAATAGGTTTATTTGAAATTAAATTCTGTAAACTGGTGCTGTGGCGGGAGGCCGCAGTGACTGGTTTGCAGGCAGCCTACGCCTTTCCGATTCCGGTTTTTTCCTCGATTGCCACCACCCTGGTTAAAACTGTCGGCACAGATCCCGGGTCATACGTGCCACCTCATTTTCCCACCACCCCTCTTACCTGTATTCTGACAGCCGCCGCGGACGCTTCCGGGCGCGTTGTGCACACCGTGCCTTGCTACGCCGCAGCGCACCGGGGATACCTATGCTTTTCCGATCGGTAGAACGACAGTTTTTAGTGACTATTCAATTCAATTTAATGTAAGCGCATGAGTAAACGATTACTATGGCTAATGCTGCTCACGTTTGTGAGTGTGGCAACCCTCCGTGCCCAGGAGAGAGTAATTACGGGTACCCTGAAAGACGCTACCACCCAGGAGGGTGTGCCGGGCGTCAACGTGTTGGTACAGGGAACAACGACAGGAACCATTACCGACATCGACGGGAAGTATTCGCTACCGGTACCAGCCGACGCAACCATGCTGGTGTATTCGGCCATTGGCTACGAAACCCAAACCGTAGAAATTGGCAATCGGACGAGCATCGACCTCGCCATGAAAGAGAGCATCGAACAGCTTTCGGAAGTGGTAGTGACGGCGTTCGGGATCGAACGTGAAAAGAAAGCCCTGGGGTATACGGTCCAGGAAATCGACGGGAAGGCCTTTGCCGAAGCCAAACAAGCTTCGGTGGTCAACAACCTGTCGGGACGGATCGCCGGGGTGCAGGTCAACAGCAACGGCGGCCCGGGCAGCGGTTCGCAGATTGTGATTCGCGGCTTTTCGTCGGTCGGGGGCAACAACCAGCCCCTGGTGGTGATCGACGGGGTGCCGATGGAAAACGCCAAAGACCCCCTCAGTGCGGACGACAACCGCTTCGGCGGCGGGCTTTCGGAAATCAACCCCGACAACATCGCCAACGTGAGCGTGCTGAAAGGCCCGAACGCAGCGGCCCTCTACGGCTCGCGCGCGGCCAACGGGGTCATTCTGGTCACGACGAAAAACGGCGCACGTACCAAAGGCATCGGGGTAGACCTGAGCGCCAGCATGAGCTTCGAAAATCCGCTTGTGAAGCCTGATTTTCAGGACATTTACGGAGGAGGAAGCGGCTACCGCACGTGGTATGCCGACGGGTGGAGCGGCACGGTCGACGGTTACAAAGGCACGTCCGGAACGGACGAAAGCTGGGGCTCGCCCATGGACGGCCGGCCGGTACGTCAGTGGTGGACCGGTACGGAAACCACGCCGCTGCTGCCTATGCCCGACAACTGGGAGCAACACTGGCGCACGGGCGTGACGCAGACCTACAACGCGGGCATTTCGGCCGGCGGCGAAAAAGGCAGCTTCCGCCTGGGCATCGGCTCGTTCAACCAGACGGGCATCATGGACTTCAACGATTTTCATCGGTACAACTTCCGCTTCAACTCCAACTACGACGTCACCGACAAGCTGAAAGCGAGCATTTCGGCCGAGTACATCAAATCGGGCTCCGACAACCGCAGCTACCAGAGCAGCCAGAACTTCATCTGGCACCACCGGCAGACCGACTACGACAAGCTGCGCAATTGGCGCGATTACGTCGATGTGCACATCCAGCGGCCCGGCGATGATTTGCCGCCCAACTGGCAGCATACGTACTTTACCAACCCGTATTTCCTGCAGGAGATGCTGCCCTACGGCAACGAAAAAGATCGTATGCTCGGCAACCTGGCGCTCACCTATCAGTTTACGCCCTGGCTGTCGCTGATGGCCCGCTCGGGTACGGACGTGTGGTCCGATTCGCGCACGAACATCATCAACTTCGAACGGACCAAAGGCGGCACGTTTACGCCAGGTGCTTTTTCGGAAGAAATGGTCCGCCGCCAGGAAACCAACTCGGACGTAATCCTGACGTTTGACAAAACCATTCAGGATGCCTTTTCGGTCCGGGCGCAACTGGGGGCGGTCAATCGCCGCAATACCGACAAAACCGTCTTTTCGCAGGTAAACCAACTGGTGATCGACGGCATCTATTCGCTGAATAACAACCGGAACCCGAATACAGATCGCAGTTACAAAGGCGAAAAGGTGGTCAACAGCGTGTTCGGTGCCGCAACGTTGGGCTGGCGCAATGCGCTGTTCCTCGACCTGACCGCCCGCAACGACTGGTCGTCGACGCTTCCGGCGGCTAACCGCTCGTTTTTCTACCCCTCCGCTTCGCTCAGCGCCGTGCTGACCGATCTGCTGCCGATCTCCAGCCCGCTTCTGTCGTTCGCCAAAGTGCGGGGCAGCTGGGCGCAGGTGGGTAGCGATACCGAGCCCTATAACCTGCGGGCCACGTACCAGGCCAGCTCGCCCTGGAACGGCAGTGTTCCTGCTTTTTACGAGAGCAACACCATCTTCAATCCGAACCTGAAACCGGAAATTACGACCGGCGTGGAGTTGGGGATTGACCTGCGCTTCCTGAACGGTCGTCTGGGATTGGACGTCACGCACTACAACCAAACCACGCGCGATCAGATTCTGGCGGTTTCCATCTCGCAGGCGTCGGGCTACGCCAGCCGTTACCTGAACGCCGGGGAAATTACCAACAAAGGCTGGGAGGTGATGATCAGCGGAACGCCGGTCAAAACCGCCACCGGCTTTACCTGGGATGTGGCCCTCAACTGGTCGCGTAACCGCAACCAAGTCGTGGAACTGGCCGACGGGCTGACCAACTACGTCCTGTGGACCGAGCGCGGCGTATCGTCCGAAGCACGGGTCGGACAGTCGTACGGTTCCCTGTACGGCATTGCCTACGCCCGCACCGACGACGGACAGATCATTTTCGAGAACGGTCTGCCGACCACGAACCCCACGTTGCAGGTGATCGGCAACATCACCCCGAAATGGCTGGGTGGGCTGAACAACACCTTCACGTACAAAGGCATTTCGCTGAGCGCGCTGATCGACACCCGCTGGGGCGGCGACATCTTCGACATGGGGAGCAGCCTGATGCGGAACGATGGTATCGTCGAAGAGACGGCCGTCGGACGTGAAGAGGGCGTAATTGGCCTCGGCGTGATGAACGTGGGCAGTGCCGAATCGCCCGTGTACGTGCCCAACACCGTCGTGGCCGACGCCACTACGTTCTACAAGCGCTACAGCGGTCGTCAGTACCACGAAGCCGGGGTCTTCGATGCGAGCTACATCAAGCTGCGTCAGGCCTCGCTGTCGTACCAACTGCCGTCCTCGCTCTTCGAGCACATCTTCATCAAGTCGGCCCGCATTTCGGCCGTGGGCCGGAACCTGGCGATCCTGTACCGCCGCACGCCGCACATCGACCCCGAGGTAGACGAAAAAGGGGGGAACCGTCAGGGCTATACCTACGGTACCTTGCCCAGCAGCCGCAGCATCGGTTTCAACGTCAACCTGTCCTTCTAATCTCTCCACATTAGCTTCTTATGAGCCTTATGAAAATAGCGCTTCGAAACAGTTTGCTGGCGGGTTTGCTGCTAAGTGCGGCCTGTACCGGCGAATTCGACGAAATGAATACCAACCCCAACGGTCCCGAAGAAGTAGGACCGGAGGTGATTTTGCCCTACGCGTTGGAAAAAACCGTAGACCGCGCGTGGGGGCATCGCACACGGAACGAGCGTGTGAACATCGACCTGGCCATGTGCTGGGTGCAGTACTGGGCGCGTAACATTTACACCAACGAAGGCGACAACTACAACGTGCAGCCCTCGGTAAACTCGGCGACCTGGAACGGATTCTATTCCGAATCGCTCATCAACTTCAAGCGGATCATGCTTCTGACCGCTCCGGGAGCCGACTACGAGAATGCCACCTACGAAGGCATGTCGATGGTGATGACCGCCTGGACGTACTCGTTGCTGACCGACATTTTCGGCCCGATTCCCTACTCTGATGCGTTGAAGGGCACATCGGACGATCCTTCGTTCTCGCCCGCCTACGACGACATGGAAACCGTGTACCGGGGCATCATCGCTATGCTGGACGAAGCCAACGCCAAGCTGATGGAAGGTGGACCGGAGGCCTCGGCCGGCGACATCATGTTCGGAGGCGATGTGCTGCGCTGGAAAAAGTTCGGCAACTCGCTACGGCTGAAACTGATGAACCGCGTCGTGCACAAAATTCCGGAATACAAAGCCGAGATGCAGAAAATGCTCGACGATCCAACTACGTATCCGATGTTTACCAGCAACGACGACTACGCCTACCTGCAACACACGTCGTCGCTGCCCAGCAACAACGAGTGGCATCAGGTGATGCGTCAGGACAACCGTTCGGACTGGAGTATGAGCGAAACGCTGGTCGACAAACTGAAAGCGCTGGACGATCCGCGCCTGGAGGTGTACGCCAACGCCAACCCGGAGGGCGCCTATATGGGCATGCCGAACGGCCTGCCCGATGCCGTGGCGACCAACTACCTGGGCACGGCTTCGACAATTGGCGACTACTTTTTGCGTCCGGAAGCGCCCAGCATCATCATGAGTTATTCGGAGCTGCTCTTCGTACTGGCCGAAGCGGCCCTGGATGGCGACATTTCCGGCAAAACCGCCGAGGAATACTTCACGATGGCCGTGGAAGCGTCGTTTGAGCAGTACGGTCTGGAAATGCCGGCCGGTTACCTCGAGGGCATGACGGCCGACAAGGCTACGATCATGACCCAGAAATGGATCGCCCTCTACGGAGAAGGCATCGAAGCCTGGACCGAATACCGCCGCACGGGCTATCCGGTCATGCCGCCCGACGACCCGCAATCGGCGTTCCAGAACGACGGTGACGTGCCGACACGCATTGTCTATCCGACCTCGGAGCAGTCGCTGAACAACGCGAACCTGCAACAGGGCATTTCGATGCTGGGCACCGACAACATGCACACCGAACTCTGGTGGGTAGAAAACTAAACCTAACCGGGGCCGTCCGGTCGTGGACTGCAGACGGCCCCTTTTCACTCCTTTATTCCCGAGAAACACAACTCATGAAAAAACATACGCTTTTCAGTGTGCTGATGGCGGGCGCAGTAGCGATGCTTTCAGCGTGCGTAGACGAGGACGTCAAGATGGACCGCATCGTATCGCCCGTGCTGGTCGATGTGGCCAACGTCAACCTGGGGGCCGAACAGGCCATCGAAGTCACCGCCACGGTCTACGACCTGGACAAAAGCCACATTCTGGAATACGATCCCACAAAGGTGGACCCGGCGATTCCGTCGGCCAACATCGACTCCATTCCGGTCACGAACCTGACGTTGCTGATCAAGCTGAACGGCAACACGGACCTGATGTCGCTGACGACCGACGCCAACGGGAAGGCCACGCTGTCGACCACCTGGGCCGAACTGGGCATGGTCAATCCTTCGGCGGGCAGTTCGGTCACCATCGGCTGGTCCGGCAATTACGAAGGCCAGGATTTTATGAAGCTCTCAAAAGTAACGGTTGAATAGTCCATGTTAGCCCGTCTTGCCCTGGTGTGTGGAAGGCGGGCTTTTTTTTGTATGATGCGAACTTTCTCCTTATCCCTAATTTCCCTTTTTCTGCTGGGCCTCCTCAGCCGCTGTGCCACGCCAGGTTCGGCCGCTCCGGACACGGCCCCCGACAGCGTGACGTTCTACGGTGCGCAAACCACGCCCTTTTCGGCCGGGGCCATTGTTCCGGCAGGGCACACCCTGCACATCACGGCCGGCACGGTCGCGCCGCTCCTGGATTCTGCCGCCGCGCCCGGCTCTTCTGCCCGCTACGGCGACACCTATACGCAGGCGGTAGGCGCGCTGCGTCGCATTGATGCGAACCTGCAGCAACACGGCCTCAGCCTGGCGGACGTGGTGCAACTGCGGGCCTTCCTCGGCCCCGACTCCACGGGCGCTCCCGATTTTCAGGCGTGGTTCAAAGCCTACGGCGAGTTTTTCAACAACGAAACCAACCCCACGCGCCCGGCCCGCTCCACCCTCGGCGTGAGCCACCTCGTGAACCCCGACATGCTCATCGAACTGGAAGCCGTCGCGGTGCAGAAGAAAGAGTGAATGATTGAATAACTGAATGCGTGAAGGGCGCGAAGCGCAGAGTGTTGCGCGTGAGCAGTCCTTCCGTAGACCGTGAAAAGTACCGCCCGGCATCACGCCGAACGTAAAGCGCTTTGAGTCTTATGCTTTCAACGTTGAACTTTAAATTTCATAACGCTAAACTCGATCACTACCGATACCTAACTTCATGGATCGTCGTCATTTTATTGCCGCATCGGGGCTGGCCGGCCTGGGCCTGATGTCGGGACTTAGTAGCTGTGCACCGGCCCCTTCGGGTACCATTCCGTACGCTTCGCGCGGCGGGATGCGGCGTTTGCCCAAACTGCGGGTTTCGTCCGACCGCATCATCAAAGAAACCGTCGGGTTGCGCCCGTACCGCCTGTCGGGGCCGCGCGTCGAAACCGAAATGCTGGGAAACAAAACCATTGTGCACCACTACGGGCACGGCGGCAGCGGCTGGTCGCTGTCGTGGGGAACGGCCCACCACGCGGCCGATCTGGTGCAACTGACCGGCGAGAAGAAGATCGCCGTGATGGGGTGTGGCGTCATCGGCCTGACCACCGCCCGTACGTTGCAAAGCCGGGGCTATGACGTGACGATCTACACCAAAGACCTGCCGCCCGACATTACGTCGAGCAAAGCCACCGGGACCTGGTCGCCCACGTATCGCCTCTGCGAGACCGAGCGCATCACCCCCGAATTTTCGGCCTTCTGGGAAAAAGCGGCGACCTATTCGTTCCGGGCGCACCAGAACATGCTGGGACGCGGCGGCGTCACCAACTGGGTGGAGCACTATACAATTCACGACCCTGCGGCGGCGCAACGCCACGACGGCCACGTCAGTACGCTGCACTTGCCCCACGAACTGCCGGAACCTACGGTGCTAAAGCGCCGCGAAAACCCGTTCCGGGCCGAGTACGTCAGTCGGCAGACGGTGCTGGTTTTTCAGATTCCGGCCTACCTGGATCGGCTGATGAACGATTTTGTAGACTACGGCGGGACCCTGCGCATCAAGTCGTTCGATCGGCTGGAAGAGGTAGACGCCCTACCCGAAGCCTGCGTGGTCAACTGCACTGGCATCGGCGCCAAGGCGCTGTTCAACGATGCCGAGTTGATGCCCATTGCGGGGCAGCTTTCGTTTCTGGTCCCGCAGCCGGAAGTAAACTACCGCCTCAGCACCCCGAACGGCTATTTCATTCCGCGCAACGACGGCATCATCCTCGGCGGGAACGCCATCGTCGACAGTTGGGACACCACCCCCAGCCTGGAACAGACCCAGAAAGTAGTGGCGGCGTTGCAGGAAGCCATCGACCTGATGCGGGGGTAAACGACACATTTAGAATGGATTGGGTTACAGGGCGATGTCGTAAAGGCATTGCCCTTTTTTATGCATCGACGCGTGTGTTCCCGGCTCGCCACAGAAGCTGGAGGCCCATAGAATAGGGCATGAGGAAAGGCATCGCCGGAATGGAAACCGCGAAGCTGGCGGTAGCCCAGGGCTCCGGCACCGACGGCGGTAGAACGGCCAGGAGTACGCCTACTGTGCTGAAAATCAGGTAGAGCCTCGTCGGAAACGGCCGAAACCAACCGCACGAGCGGAGGGCCACGGCAAACGCCGCCGTCGCCAGGTAAGTAAGGCCAACTTCCACGGCGCTGATCCAGGCGAAAAGACTGCGGAGTGGGGCGTACCACCCGGGGCGCGTGGCGACACCGGACGCGACGAACTGGCCGAAGGCTTCCGGCAGGAAACTTCTCCAGAAGGCCATGTTCAGGAGAAACAGGGGAAGGGCCAGTTGAATCAGCATCCCGCCCAGTCGTGCCCATAGCGGCTCTCCCAGCTGCCGGAGCGCGTCCTGCAATAGCGTAATCCCTCCGGCAACACACACGCCGGCTCCCGTCAGCATCGCGTACCGAACCTGCTGTTCGGTGACGGTTGCCAGCCAGCCTTCAACCGAATCAGGGGGCGGACCCATGCCCGCGAAGAGGGAAATAAAAAGCCAGGGGGCGAGTAACAGTACGGCGCTCCAGACCAGCCGCTTGGAAGCGACATCCTGTTTCCGAAATCCCTGCCCGCCCAGCTGCCGAGCGGCCAGCCCCATCAGGCAGACGTGAATTAGCCAGGGAGGAACGTACCACCGGTAGTTGACAGGCTCGAGGCCAAAGGCGAGCAGTACCGTGGCGATGGGCACGAGGATGAGGTACAGCCGACTGAGGTGCCGTGCGAAGCGCGTAGACGGGGTAGGGGTGAGCGTGGAGCGGGAAAGCATATCCAGAAAAAGGGTTCCGGTGAGGCAGTCATCGTTTGATACCAGTGCTGGCGGGGAATACAAGCGGTCTGTCGCACGCAACGCTGTACCCCCACGTTTCAGCCGAGGCAAGTAACCGCGCTTTGGCCGGGTTGTCAATAACCCTTTTGGAGCAGAAACGAACCGGCGGCGCGTGCAAACGCTTTGCATGGTTGTTTGCTTGCCGGTTGGGGACGAGGGCGGGTGCAATTGCGGTGAAGCACAACCCCAAAATGTGTGTAAAGGGTTATTGAATGCGGTAAAAAATCCCCGCACCTTTGGCCCGTTGTCCCTTCTGATCTTTTGACCTGCGGAGTCCTTCCGGCGTACGAAAGATCACCCGGCTTCACTGCATTCTTTCATCCACATTCGTTTCTCCTACACGCATGAAAACGTCCCTCCTCTTGGGCGGGGTGTTGGCCGGGTGGCTGACCTCGCACGCCTTCGCGCAAACCAATTACTTCGCCGGTGCTTACGCCGGTTACAGCAACTCGGGTTCGTACAACTACAATACCTTCGTTGGCTACGCGTCGGGGTATTTCACCACCACCGGCACGCATAATTCATTTCAGGGCGCCCTGTCGGGCTACCGCAACACGACCGGCACCGGCAACAGCTTTTTTGGCTATGCCGCAGGTTACCTCAATACCACGGGCGGCAGCAACAGCTTTTTCGGCTATGGCGCGGGATATTACAACAGTACCGGTGTCGGCAACAGCTTTTTCGGCTACGCGGCCGGGAATCTGAACACCACCGGTGGGGGGAACAATTTCCTGGGCCAGTATACCGGGACGAGCAACACGACCGGAAACTTCAACACGTTTACGGGGGGCTTTTCCGGCTACCACAACACGACGGGCGGCTACAATCTTTTTGAAGGATACAGCACCGGCTACGCCAACACCACCGGTAATTACAACAGCCTGGTCGGGTATGCGGCGGGAACGGCGAATACGACCGGAAGCCGCAATGCCTTTGTCGGGTACTTTGCCGGTTACCACAACACGACGGGCAATGCCAATACGGCGCTGGGCACCGAAGCCGGACCTTCCGGGAGCAATCTTAAAAATACCACGGCCCTTGGGAACCGTGCGTACGTAACAGCTTCCAATTGCTTGGTATTAGGCTCCATTCATGGCATTAACAACGCCTCTGAAAACACCAACGTGGGGATTGGCACCACGGCTCCTTCGTATCGCCTGCACCTGGGGGTCAATTCGGCGGCTAAACCCGGTTCTTCCTCCTGGACAGTAGCTTCGGACAAGCGCCTGAAACAGAACATCCAGCCGTTTGAAGAAGGCCTCTCGGTCGTGGAGCAGATCCGCCCGGTCCGCTTCGAGTACAACGGGAAAGCCGACATGCCCCAGCGCGAAGCGTTCGTCGGCGTCATTGCACAGGAGGTGCAGGCGGTAGCCCCCTACATGGTGGGGACGTTCACCTACCAGGATACTACCGGAAAAGAAGAACAGTACCTGGATTACGACGCCACCGCCCTGACGTACCTGCTGGTCAATGCCGTCAAAGAGCTCCACCGGACAAATACGGCACTGCAGACCGAGGTCGAAACGCTGCGGCAGGAATTGACCGAACTGCGGGCGGCGGTGCTGAGTCAGGCCACTCCCGGCGAATCTGCCGCGCGACTCTGGCAGAATAGGCCCAATCCCGCGCATCAGGCCACGACCATTCGCTACCAGTTTCCGGTTTCGGCTACCAGCGCTTTCCTGAAGGTCTTCAGTGTGACGGGTCAAGAACTCTACCGTCAGAATCTGCTGGGCCAGCCCGAAGGGGAGGTAACGCTGTCGGAAGGGCAATTGGCAGCGGGTACTTACGTCTATCAACTGATCGTCGACGGACGGGCGGTCGACAGCAAGAAACTGGTAGTGACCCGATAAGTCTTTAGCAAACGGGGGTTTCGTTTGCAGAAAGCAGTTAGGTTGGCAAACCGTGCTACCTTTTGCATGAGTCCTGAAGCAGTCTGGCGTGTCACGACGGCTATGACCGATGCTATTTGCGGAGAAACGGTAGTTTTTCTCCCACCGTGCGGAGCCACTGCCGGGCGATCAGTTCGTGACCGGCGGGCATGGGGTGGATGCCGTCCCAGATCCAGTAGTCGGCCGGTGCCTGTTGCAGGGCTTCCTGAAAGGGCGCTTGCAGCGGCACAAACACCGCCCCGAACTCGTCGGCCAGCGTGCGGGTGACCTGTTGCCGTTGTGCGGTCTCTTTTTCCCAGACAGCCGTCTTTTTGTTGACCCGCCCCAACGGCAGAAGGAACGGCTCGCAGAGTACGAGGGTCACCTCGGGCAGCGCCGTTTGGGTCCGCTCCAGCATCTGCCGGTAGGTCGCTTCGAACTGGGCGATGGACTGTTTCAGGGTACCCTCGACGATGAAATAGACGTCGTTGATGCCGACCAGAATGCTGATCAGGTCCGGTTTTAGTGCCAGCGCGTCTTCTTCCCAGCGGGCTTCCAGATCGCTCACTTTATTCCCGCTGATTCCCCGGTTGTAAAACATCAGACCTTCCTGCGGGTAGTCGTACCAGAGCCGACTGGCGATCAGATAGGCGTACCCGTGGCCCATCACGTGGTTCCAGTCCTGGTCGCGGGTGCGGTTGCCGTCGGTGATGGAGTCGCCCTGAAACAGAAGGGTTATGCCTTTTTTCGGTGCCTGGGACGGGGGGAGGGGCTGGGGCGCGGCGGCCAGCAGACCGGGGGCGGCCATTGCGGCCAGGCCGGTCAGTCCGACCCGTTGCAGAAACTCCCGGCGGGACGTAGGTTCAATCATGCCATTCAAACGTAGGGGGTAAGACTACGACAACCCCGGGGAAAATGCAATCGGGGTACGGCAAAAGCAGGAATTGAATGCAGAGAGCAGATCCGTTTCCAGACGGTTATAGTGGACCCGAAAAATAGGACAGCAGTATAAGTGTAAACTTTTAACTTAAAGTCCTATGCAAAAGAGAAGATCATTTTCCTCTGAGTTTAAA
>NZ_FNFO01000017.1 GCF_900100765.1 Catalinimonas alkaloidigena
CATCGCCACGATGTAGAAAAAGAGCAGGGATATGGTGAAGAGTTGCTTCATCGGAAGAGACTTCCCGGAGCCGCAAATATAGAGCAGCCCCGGGCGATTCTCCTATTACTTCGGCAAGCTCTTCTTCAGCACCGGTAAATTGTCCGCGCGCTGCCCCAGTCCTGCAAGGCACTGTCAAGTATTACGCAAAGAACGGCACGCCGGGAGTCGCGTATTTCCTCATGCCCTCTTCGTTGATTTCCACGCCGATGCCCGGCTTTTCGGAGAGCGTGATGAAGCCGTTGTCAACCATGTTGCCGTCGAACGTGACGATTTCTTTGAACATCGGGTCCGTATGGAAATACGTCTGCCATTCGAGGATCAGGAAGTTGGGCACGGAAGCACACACGTGGCACGACGCCATCGCGCCCAGGTACGAGGCCACCATGTGCGGCGCAAACGGCACGTAGTAGAGGTTGGACAAATTGGCAATGCGCTGCCCTTCGCCCAGGCCGCCCACTTTTTGCAGGTCGGGCATGATGATGTCCACCGCCCCAATCTCCAGCAAACGCCGGAACCCGTAAGCGAGGTAGTGGTTCTCGCCAGCGCAAATGGGCGTGCTGGTCTCTTCTGCAATGGCCCGGAACGCCTCCGGATTTTCGGCCGGGATGGGTTCTTCCAGCCACATCAGTTTCAGCGGTTCCAGCATCTTGGCCACCTGCTTACCGGTAATGGCGTCGTAGCGGCCGTGCATGTCCACACAAATGTCGATGTTCGGGCCGACGGCTTTGCGGGCAGCGGCAATCTGGTCGTACATGCGCTGCAACTCCCCGGGGCTGGCCGTCCAGTTGTAGGCGTCGTATTTGTTGGGATCGTTGGCCTGGTCGAGGTCGAACTTTACCGCCGTGAAGCCCATCTTGACCGCCTCCGATGCACTCTGCGCGAACTGCTCGGGCTTGGGCAGCTTGAACTGATAGAGCGCTGTATCCATGTAGACGCGGATTTTGTCGCGGAACTTCCCGCCCAATAGTTGGTAGACCGGGACGTTCAGCGCCTTGCCGGCCAGATCCCACAGCGCCGTTTCCACTGCCGAAAGCACCGCCACAAACATGCCCGACTGCGCCCCTTCGAAAAAGCCCGCCCGCCGGATGTCTTCGAACAAACGGTTGACGTTCAGGGGGCTTTTGCCTTTGATTCGTTCGCCGAACATCTTCACCAGGTGGTAAGTGCCGGGCGTGGCGTCGACGCCTTCGCCACATCCCCAGATGCCCTGGTTGGTGTAAATCTTCACGAAAAGGCTATGTCCGTTGCGGATGTAGCCACACTTGGTCTCGGTGATTTTCAGGTCGGAGGGGGCGGAAGCTTGGGGGGCGTGGTTCACGGCGGTCTCCAGGCCTTGGCCGAAGCTTGCGGTGCTCAGGCCCAGCGTGCCGAGGGCAGCGCCGCTCAGGGCACTTTTGGTCAGAAACGAACGGCGGGAATGTGTTGTCATAGAGGGAGCAGGTGTTTTTTTTGAATAGAAAGGCGTACGGCCTCTCCGACATACTAAGCAAGCGGCAAAAAGAGGAACGCACTACCAGGTGCGATTTTTCAGGAACTCCTGGATCTGTTCGCGCGGCACGGGCAGCTCGTTGATGTGGCTGCTCAACCATTGCGAAAAATCCTTCTCGATGGCGTCGGACCAGCGGTTGTCGATCTCACCGGGCGTGTATTTCTGTTCGCGCAGCCGTTGGTGCCCGAACATGTCGCGCAGCCGGACGATTTCGGAGGTAGTCACCACTTTTTCGGCCAAGTGTGGCGGAATGAAGATAACGCCACCGTCGCGCCCCAGCACGACGTCGCCGGGAATGACCATGGCCTGCCCGATACGCGTCGGGGTGTTGATGCCCACCAGCGTGGTGTTCAGGTCGCCGTCCGGGTTGTTGAGGTGGTGCGACGGGTGGTAGGTGCGGAAGAACGAAGTAAACGAGCCGATTTCTTTCAACCCGTTGATGTCGCGCACGGCGCCATCGTATACAATGCCGTTGCCCGTTTTGGCGTAGATCGAGTTGCCGAGGTTGTCGCCGATGGTGGGGCCGTCTACATGCGCCCCGAACTGATCCACGACGTACACATCGCCTTTGACGAGCATGTCAATGGGCCACGCGTTCTGCGACTTCACACGCTTGTCGCGGTTGTGTCCGCGGTCGTCGATCACACGGTGCACGTCGGGGCGGCCGGGCATAAACGTCGCCGTAACGGCCCGCCCCACCAGCACACTATCGGGGTTGATGCACATCCATCCGTCGTCGTACTGGTGCTTGTAATTTTCGCCTTTCAGCACCGCCCAGGCTTCTTCCAGGGTCACGCCTTTCATCCGCTCCAGAAGCGCATCCGGCACTTTGGGGCGGCCGTCGGGGAAACGCTCGCCTTTCCATTCGGGCGTCAGGAAAATCAGTTCTGCTTTGGAAATCTGCTGCCCGGCCACGGGCAACGCAAGGCCCACGAGCAGCAGGCCCAAAAGCCACAATCGGGAGGGGAAAAACATGGTGTACAGGGTTGTAGGTTTTGGCAATACTGTAAAGAGAGCCTCCCCCCTTGCCGCATACTGAGAAAACAAAAAGTTATCCTCCGCGAGCCGCGAACGTGCGCCACTCCCCTCACAGTTGCCGTAACACGCGAAGTAGCTCGGCTGCCGTCAGCGCGCCGGGATGCTGGAACACGATTTCGTACTGCGGATTGAGCATCACCACCGTAGGATACGTTACCGTGCCGTCAACCTCGGCCAGTGTGGCGGCCAGGTCGTGGAGGCCGGTGTCCTGCCCCGTGGGCCGAAAAGCGTAGGTAGTGCCTTTGAAATGAACAGGTTCGCGTTGCTCGGCGTCGAGTTCCACGAAGTAAAAGCGTTGGTTTAGCTGCCAGATCACCTCTGGGTCACGCAGCGTGGTCTGACGCATCAGGGCACAGTACCGGCACCACGACGTGGTGACCAGCACCACCACCGGCCGGGGTTGTTGCATGGCGCTGTCGAGCTGCGCGAACGCCAGCCGCTCCAGGGACTGCGCCCGGCTACTGCCCACCGCCCCCCACAGCCCGACCAGGGCAAAGGCCAGCCATCGCATTACCGCAGTGTCCATCGTACTCCCAGAAATCCACGGATGCCCTGGTTCGGCGCATAGACGTACGACGGATCAAACGTCAGTGCGTACGGATTCTCGGCCGTCGGCCTAACCTGTCCCTCGCTGTCAAACTGCACCCCTCGGTCGAAGGGGTCGTGGGCGCGGGCAATGAGGAAAGCGCTGTTGCGGTTCGGCGTCCAGTTCAGCAGGTTTTTCACCCCACCGTACAGCTCCACCCGTTTGCCCAACGGTTTGCTCAGTTGGATGTTCTGAATGCTCCAGACCGGCGATTTGTCCGGCCGCGGGTCCAGTTCGCCCAACACCGGCAGCCGCATGGGACCGTACAGGTTACCGGTATAGTCGACCGTTAGGTTCCAGGGCCGAAGGGTATACGACACCGTCCAGGTGCCCATCCACCGTTCGGTCAGGAGTTGCCGCTGCCGCACCAGCGCCCCCTGTTCGTTGGTCGTCAGGGTCGACACGTCCATCAGCGTGCCGCCCGCCAGTAACTTCAGTCCGTTGTTCAGCACTACGTCGGCGTTCAGCGAGAGCCCCACCGATTCGGCATGGCCGCGCAGGTTCCGGTACACAATTTTGTTTGGGTCGGTCAGGTAGTCGGGCAGAATCTTGTTGTTGAAGTAGGTATACCAGCCCGTCAGGTCCAGCCCGATGGCGTGCCCGTTGGCGGTGTAGAGGTGTTTAACATAGTTCAGGTTGACGTTGTAGGTGCGCTCCGGCCGCAGATCTCCCTCGATTACGACCTGCCGCGCCCCGGTCAGCGCGGCATGATCTTCCGTGAAGAGGTTCACCACGCGGTAGCCCGTCCCGGCATTGAGGCGCAGGACGTTCTGGGGCGCAAAGGTCCATTTGTACGCCAGGCGGGGCGTAACGATGTGCCCGTGCACGGAATTGTAATCGTAGCGTGCACCCAGGAGGAGTTTCTGTTCGGGCGAGATCGTCAGTTCATCCTGCACAAAAACGCCGGGCAGGGCAATGCGATCCGGCTGGTTCCGAACGGTCGTATCGCCGTCCCAGGCGGCAAACGTGGCCGTAGCGGGCGTGTTGTCGTCGTAGAAGGTATAGCGAAAGGCCATGCCGGTCAGCAGGCTATGGTGCCCCATTTCTTTGTCCCACAACAACTGCCCGAAGGCAATGCGCTGGCTCGCTCGGTAGGGCGTGGTGCCGTAGTACGAATTTTGCTGGTGGTCGTTGTACGAAAACCACAGGTTCAGCTTTTCGCGCACCGGCAACTGGTAATTCCCGATCAGCTCCCAGCGGCTGGTGTAAATGCTTTCGCCGTAGTAGGTATCGCCCCCCCGGTAGGCGGGCGTCCACTGCATTTCGCCGCCCCAGCGGTCTTCGTAGAAGTAGCGCGCCGCCAGACTCGCCAGTCGGTGCTCTTTCCGCTGCAGGCTCCACTTGTTGAACAAGGAAATGCGGTGTTGCAGCGTCACGTCCGTAAAATTGTCGCCGTTCCGGTCCATCGGTACCTGGTAGTTGTAGTAGTTTATCCCCGCCAGCGCATCCACCTTGTTGCCCAGCTGATAGCGATAGCCCAGGTCGGCGTTAACTTCTGCCCAGGACGTCCCGAACACGTCGGCGGTGAACAGGGGCGCGTTCGCAGGTTTTTTGGTGATGATGTTGATTAGCCCCCCTACAGCTTCGGAACCGTAGAGTGACGAGGCCGGACCTTTCACAACTTCGATGCGTTCGACCAGACTGTTCGGAATGCCCGACAGCCCATAGACGGATGACAAGCTACTGACGATGGGCATGCCGTCGATCATCACCATGGTGTAAGGCCCTTCCAGCCCGTTGATGTGAATATCGCCCGTGTTGCAGATGTTGCAGTTGAGCTGGGGCCGCACCCCGTTCACGTTCTGCAACGCATCGAAGAGGTTGGGCGTGGGATTTTTCCGGAAAAATTGCGGGGTGTACACTTCGACCGGAACGGGACTTTCCATCTTGGAGACTTCTTTCATCGTGCCCGTCACTACCACTTCGTTCAGCGTCGACTGCGTTTCGTTCATCGTTGCGTCCAGCCAAAGAGCGTTTGTGTCCTGCACCTGCACACGGCGCAGCACCGTTTCGTAGCCAATGGCCGACATCCGCACCGTGTACGTGCCGAAGGGGATGTTGTTGATGAGAAAACGGCCGTCGGCATCGGTACTGTTGCCGTAGGTGGTGCCTTCCAGCCCGACGTTGACAAACTCAAGGGGCTGGCCCGCCGACGTGATGCGACCCCGGAGCTGGCCCGTTTGGGCTACGGCCGCGCAGGTCGCCAGTAAGGTGAGTAAAATCGTATAGAATGAGGGCATCGTATGCAAGATCAAGTTCAATAACACTGCAAGCTAAACAATATTTTTAGATTAATCTAAAAATTAAAACTAGTCGATCAAATTAACGAAACTATCCCTCAAAAAGTTTTATCTCGATTCGCAAAAAACGCTCGTCCATTTCTCGCTCGTGTGCATGAAAAAATCCGCTGCCCGACCCGAAAGCCGAACAGCGGATCCTGTGCCTTGTTACGCGAACGCTTGTTAGAAAGAAGGATCGTCGGCACTAGGGCCGTAGCTTCCCGGAATGGGAATGTCGAGCAACCGCAGGTAGACGCCCAACTGCGCCCGGTGGTGCACAATCTGGCTGTACGTGGTGCGAATAAAGTCGCTTTTCGACGAACTGCTGTAGACCTGATCACCCTCCCGGAGTATCCAGTTTTCGGACAGCCGGGCTTCGTTCGCTTCGGCCAGCTGCTCCCGCCCCTCGGCGAGCGATCGCTCGAAATAGTCGAGCAGTTCGCGGTGGTTGCGTATCGGCATCGGTGTGTAGGGACTGGCCGCAAAGTCGAGTTCGGGGGTGTTGAGCACCAGAGAAACCCACCCCGGCAACTCGGCAATGTGCGTTGCCAATTGCCGCACGGTCATGCTTTTCGGGTGGGGCTGCCAATCGTATTTGTCGTCCGGCACGCGATCCAGCATTTTCCGGGTGGTTTGGGCCTCTCGGTCCATTTCGTCAAGAAGCATCGGGATAATAGACATGGGATAAAAGATTTTGATGTGCTACAAAGAACGCGCGCCGGCCTGACAGCCCTATGTCAGTAGGCGCTACAGCCGTTGCGAAAAATTTCGCTTTCCTTCTCGGCTGGGGCACCGCTTCGGTTACAGCGCAATGGGGCTACGCCAACTCGTTTTTGTCAAATCCTCGTATATTTTGCCGGGAACCCACATCAACCTATGCAACACCACCTCTTCCGAACGCTCGTTTTCTGGCTGTTCAGCCTGTCGTTACTCGTCGCCCAGCCGTCCGAAATCCGCATCAACTCTTCGGCCGATCTGTACAGCGATTTGTTCAATGCCGTGCAGATGTCGCGCATTTTTCCCGACTCCAAAACCTTTGCCGATGCCATTCCGAAAGAAGATCCCGAACAGATTCGGTTGGCGTACCAGCGCATGCGCCGTCAGCCCGATTTCAGCCTGCTGCAGTTTGTTAACCGCTACTTCATCGTCCCGGAGGTGCGTGCTTCCGACTTTACGACCGACACGTCTCGGTCGGTGCAGGCGCACATCAACGCCCTTTGGCCGGTGCTGACGCGCAAGCCGGACTCGCAACAGGGGTCGTGGCAACAGGGGGGCTCGCTCATTCCGCTGCCGCACGAGTACGTGGTGCCGGGCGGGCGTTTCCGCGAAGTTTATTACTGGGACAGCTACTTTACGATGCTAGGGCTGCAAGCGTCGGGGCGCGAAGACCTGATCCGCTCCATGCTTGACAACTTCGCATACCTGATCAAAACGGTGGGCTTTATTCCCAACGGCAACCGCACGTACTACCGGGGGCGTTCGCAGCCGCCTTTTTTTGCCGCGATGGTCCGGCTGCTGGCCGCGTCGGAGGGCGATAGTGTGCTGCTGCGCTACCTTTCGCCGCTCGAAACAGAGTACCAGTTCTGGATGGACGGACGCGACCGCCTCACCGCCGCCGCCCCGGCCTACCGCCGCGTGGTGCGGATCAACGATACGCAGGTGCTGAATCGTTACTGGGACGATTACCCCGCTCCACGTCCCGAATCGTACCGGGAAGATGTGCTGCTGGCGCGCGAAGTGGGTGGCGATTCGCTGCAACTCTGGCGCGACCTGCGGGCTGGTGCCGAGAGTGGCTGGGACTTCAGCAGCCGTTGGTTTCGCGATCACCAGCACCTGGCGACGATTCATACGACCGAGATTTTGCCGGTTGACCTGAATGCCCTCCTGTACAACCTGGAAATGACGCTGGCCCGTGCCCACCAACTGGCCGGCCATGCGGAAGAGCGCGAGTTCTACCTTAAGCAGGCCCAGCTTCGCTCCGAAGCGGTGCGCCAATATTTCTGGCACGAAGACCAGGGCGTCTTTCTGGACTACGATTTTGTGGCCGGGCAACCCACAGGTGTAATCTCGGCCGCCACGCTCTACCCGCTTTTTTTCGGCATGGTTACGTCGCGTCAGGCGCGCGCCGTGGCGAAAATTGTGCGCCGTTCGCTGCTGCAACCGGGGGGCGTGCTGACGACCGTCAACCGAACGGGGCAGCAGTGGGATGCACCCAACGGCTGGGCTCCCCTGCAGTGGATTGCCATCCGAGGGCTGGAGCACTACGGCGAACAGGCCCTGGCCGATCGCATCCGCACAGGCTGGACCAGCCTGAACGTGAAGGTGTATGAACAGACGGGCAAGCTGGTCGAAAAATACAACCTGCTCGACACCGGCCTGGAAGCGGGCGGCGGCGAGTACCCGTTGCAGGACGGGTTCGGTTGGACAAACGGGGTGCTGCTGCGCTTGTTGGAGGATCAGGAAAAGCGGTAGAACGCAGATAAACCTGGCATGGACGTATAGGAGCAACTTCAGGTAGCAACTCCGTTGCGCCATCGCGCCGAAAGCGCATTCGCTACTACGCTGACCATCGGCACTCATTCACCTTTGCACCGCGCAAGCCGCTGGCGTCCTCAACCGTTAGCTTGCCGGACGCTTGACGGGAATGACGCTGAGGGGCTGGAGCGCCGCCGTTTGCTGGCAGAAATCCGTGTACGTGTATTGATACAGCCCGTCTTTCCCGATCATGATCAGCAGATCGTCGTAGGCGATCACGTCATAGGCATCCATGCCGGTGAGGTGTTGAACCAGCTCCAGTTGCTCCGGATCGGTCGTTTTGAACGTCTTCAACCCGTCGGTCCCTTCACAAATGAACAAGTTGCACCCGTCGATGCTCAGGCCGTGCGGGTTGGTCATCGGGTAGGTTTTCAGAAGCGTCGGGTTGCTGGGCTTCCGCACGTCGATCACCATGAGCTGATCCGTCCAGGCCCCTACCCCGCACAGTGAACCGGAGCGGAGCGTCACATACGCATAGTCGTCCTGGACCACCACGGGGTCGCAACTCAGGACGTGCGGGTACTGACCGAGCTGGACAGGCTGGCGGGGATCGCTGTTGTCGTAGATGTACATCCCGAACGAGGAACCGAGGTACAGCATGTCCTTATAAGCAAAAATCGTCTCCACGCCAAACCCCACGTTGAGGACCGGACCCGGCACCGGCGTGGTGGGAGTAGAAACGTCGTACAGACGCATGTCGGAGGGGCCCACCGTGTAGAGGTACCGGTCGTATTGAGCAAAGCGCGCCATCGAGCCCGCCACCCCGACCTGAGGCGCCGCGCCGCTGCTCGAATAAGCTTTAGTATTGGCAAAGCCGCCGAACAGCACGATAATTCCATCGCCTTCCCGCCAGCCCTGCCCGTTGTTCCACGGCGCCTCCTGGCAGTCGCTCAGCTTGACCTGTTCGGTTTCCTGCCAGTCCGAGATGAAAAGCGTGGAGTCGGTACCGGCCCAGTTGTAATTATGTGCAAACACGTTAGGAATGCGTTCGGTGACGCGGGCCGCCAGCGGATCGGTCAGGTCGATGGCCACCAGGTCCACGTAGTTGTCGGCGTAGAGGATGCCGTCGCGCAGCGCCATGTCGACATTCCCGGGAATGGCCAGAAACTTCAGGTTCACCGGCCGCTGCGGATCTTTGTTATCGAAAATGTGCAGCCCTTCGTGCAGCTCGTTCACCAGCAGGTAATCGCCATACCGGTAGATTTTGCCGGGCTCATGCAGGTCGCGCGGGGCTTCGTAGCCGATGCTGGTTTTCAGGTCGGCCGCCATCGTGAAAACGGGTTCGTATACCGTGTAGGTCGTGGTGGATTCGCACACGTCGGTGCAGGCTTGCAGGAGCGGCAGCAGCACAACAAGTCCGCTCAAAAGCGCAGAAGTAGAGGAGTGTTTCATGGCGGTAAGGAAAAGCGGTATGCATCAGAAAGACGCAACTCGGAGCCGAAAGGCAGCATCGTGCCGAACAAATAATTCAGGGACGGTTGCTACAGGCTGAAGCCAATGCCGAACTGAAGCCGACGGAAGGTCATGCGCTGCTCACTGCGATATCTCCATCCCGACTCGATCAGGCTGGCTTCCTGCCACTGAAAGCCCACGCGGGTCAGCAGTGCCGCTTTTCCCAGGTACACTTTGTACGACACGGCGGGATTGAACAAAACGCCGCCCTGGTAATCTCGGCTGAAGCCATCGGTCTCGGTGTTGTTGCTAAACGCCGCCGCGCCATAGCCCACTTCCACGCTGTAGGCCAGCATATGACGGCCGGGCCAGAGGTTGCCCTTCGCCCCGACGGTGAGGGGCAGCAACGCCTCCAGCGGGTACGCGTCGATCCCGATGCCCACACCGGGCACAAACCGGGGATGCAGTCGATAGCCGTTGAAGGTGCGGATCGAAAACTGCACGTCGGCTTCGTACCCCGTAGCGGGCCAAGCCACATGGCGGCGGTTGGCCTGCACACCGATCCAGGTTTCGTGGTAAAACCCCCGCAGGCTGGCGTAAGGTCGCAACCGATCCGCATCGACGCTCGCTACGTCGTCGTTAGGAAAAATCCATAAACTTCCGTCCTGGGTGCGGAGGCGCAATTGCCCTTCGTCGTGGGTAGAAAGCACTTTGCCGTGCAGCACCGAGCCGTTCTTCAGCATGACGATCTGCTGCCCCACGAGGGGAAGCGAAAGAAAGAACAGGGCCAGGAACCCAATGCGGGTGAGCATTCGAAACGAGCAGACGTGCTTCATGGAAAGTAGGGGGTTGAACGAAAAACTCCGCCGAAGCGGAGCTTTTCCAGACAAAGGAATCAAACAGGTATTCAGTTCGTGCGGCCGTCGGCAGAGCGGCGTACGTAAGTGCTGGCCGGTCCGTCGTAGGCGCGCTCGTCAATGACCAGGGTATCGGCGGCCGGGAAGCGGAGGGTCCGGGTGGACTCATCGGCAAAAACCAAGGTGTATTCCACCTGCCCCGCCAAGGTATCGGTCCGCAGCGCATAGCCTTTTGTTTCTTCTACGGCACCGTCCCGCAGGCGCTGGAACGTTCCTCCGGCTTCAAACACCAGCGTCTCTGTAAAGCCGGCAGTAGCAGGAGTCACGGGAGTCGGGTTGGGCATCATGCCCCCGACCGATTCCACCCACGTCCATTGCCCGACCAGCGAGGGCGGGCCGCTTTCGCGCTGCACCTCGGGTTCAGAAGGTTGACAGGCCGCACACAACAGCCCCAACGAAAGCAAAAGAATGGATTTAGAAAAGAGGGTCATCTTGGTACAAGTTAAATGGTAGGACGGTAGATGGGCGTCGTGCTCAGCAGCTCCACTTGTGCTTCGGCGTCGCACATGTTGTTGTAACGGTACTGGTAAATGCCGTCCTGGCCGATCATGATCAGCAAGTCATCGTAAGCGATCACATCGTAGGCATCTATTCCTGGAAATTCGGCCACGGGCGTGATGTCGAGCGGATTTTCCGCATTAAAGGCCTTCAGGCCGTCCGCACCATCGCAGATGAACAGGCCGCACCCGTCGATGCCCAGGCCGTGCGGATTGGTCATCGGGTACGTTTTCAGGAGTGTCGGATTAGTCAGGTCGCGGATGTCCAGCACGTCGAGCTGGTTGGCGTATCCGTTGCATTCGGTGCCGTTCCGCAGGGTCACGTAGGCAAAATCCCCCTGCACCACCACCGGATCGCAGCTCTGCACATGCGCAAATCGGGAAAGTTGTTGTGGCGAAGCCGGGTCGGCGTTGTCGTAGATGTACAGGCCGTTCTGCGAACCAATAAAGAGCTTGTTGCCGTACGGGAACAGCGTTTCGATGCCCCACCCTACGTAAATTTCGCCCGTGGCCTGAGGCGACGCGGGGGTGCTGATGTCGAACAAGGCGAGGTTGCTGCTGTTGATGGCGTAGAGGTAATGATCGTACTGGGCAAAACGCGACATCGACCCGCCAATGCCGACAGGCGGTGCAGCACTGCTGCCTAGGGCCGAGTTGGCAGTGGCGCTCATCATCCGGCCGTCGGCGGCGTAGTTGATGGTGCCGCACCAGCCTCCGTACCAGATGACCGGCTGGGACTGGCAGTCACCTTTTTCTACTTTTTCGGTCTCGACCCATTCGGTCAGGACCTGCTGGACCGCATTGCCTTGCGCATCCACAGCCGCAAAGACCTGGTACTGTTCCACAAAGGCGCTCTCGATGCGGCCCACTTCGCGGGCGTTTAACGGATCGGAAATGTCGAAGGCCACCAGATCGATGTAGTTGTCGGCATACAGCACGTCGTCGCGCACCAATATGTCCACATTCCCCGGAATTTTCAGAAACCGGAGGTTGACCGGACGGCGCGGATCTTTATTGTCCAGAATGTGAATGCCCTCGTTGGGCTCGTTCACCAAGAGGTAATCACCGTAACGGAAGATTTTGCCCGGCGTTTCGATTTTATGCGGTGCCTCGTAGCCGATGCTATTTTTAAACTCTTCGCGCTGGGTGTAGACGGCCTCGTAGGTCGTGTAGGTATTCGTACGCTCGCACGTATCGGTGCAGGCTTGCAGCAACGGTAGCGCCAAGGCCAGGAGCCCGATGCGTCCGGAGAGGGAATAAAGTTTTTTCATGGAGCGTCTTGTTAGCTGGTTACAGACAAGACGGAGCAAGGCACAAAAATGCGGCTTGGCCTTCCGAATATTCTTTCTCCGTAAAGTAATATTCGTCGGTGTTGGCGGGCAGCTCTACGAAAAAGCGGCCGCTCGTTGACGATACAGCCGCTTTAGTATGAATGCGTTATGATGACAATGCTCTTTACGAATGTGAAGTAGCCGTCTGTTCGACTTCTTCCAGCACCAATTGCAGGAATCTGCCTACTTCGTCGACGTCGTGCAAGCCATACTGGGCCGCCGTTTCGTGGCCGTGGTCGCCGACCAGTACGGTGATGCCCCAGTCGCGCATCTCGCGGAAGGCGTCTTCGTCGGTCAGGTCATCGCCCAGGTACACCGGTAGCATCTCTTCCGGCGAAAGTTCCAGCGTATCGACCAGCCAGCGAATCGACTTTCCTTTGTGCCAGTCGTAGTTGGGTTTCAGCTCCACAATGCCTTTGCCACCCGCAGGTTTCAGGGTTTCGTGGCGCTGGGCCGCCTGCTCGGCTTCCTGCTTTACCCGTTCCTGTTGCTCAGGCGCTACCTGCCGGTAATGGACCGCAATGGCGTATTTTTTCCGTTCCACCTGCGCGCCCGGCACGTCGGCCAGCGCATCGCGCAGTTCTTGCTCGGCAGCGTCGAGGGCGGGCAGCGCATCGATGCCGGCGTGGTGCTGTTCTTCCAACTCAGGGCCTTTGATGTCGAACCCGTGGCTTCCTACGTAAATCAGTTCGGGTAAATCCACCTTATCGGCCACGTTGGCCCGGTCGCGTCCACTGACAATGATCAGCATGCGCTGCGAGGCAATGCGGTCCAGCAAACGACGCATGGTCTCCGACAACAGGGCTTTTTCCGGGTCGGGCACGATGGGCGTCAGCGTTCCGTCGTAGTCGAGAAAGAGGGCAATTTGACGATTTCCGAATTGCGCTTTAATCTCGTCGAAATGGTCAAGCGCGGAAGGAAGTTGTGGCATCAGGGAACAGAATTTAGATCGAATGAGAGTAGCCTCTACCCATTTTTACGGGCGACAGCCGGAAAAGATTGGACGTACGTACAGGTAAAAATGAGAAATAGGGCGGACAATCGCCAGTCGGGTGGGGCTTCGTCCGGGCGGACAAATTTTAAATCTTAGCTATTTCACTGACTTACAATGAGATACATCAACCCGGCAGCAAACAGCGTATTCATCAGATTGACCGTATGGTTGCTCAGGTAGCCGTGCCGCTGCAGTGTGGCCCCCAATACGGAGTCGACGGCGTTGCCCAGTACCCCGGCCAGCCCCACTCCCGCCGCCACTGGCCACGCGTGCGTAAGGCCAAACGCCACCGCCAGCAGCAGACTTCCTGCAGCGCCCAGCAGCGTACCTTCCAGGCTGATGGCGCCGTCGCGCCCGCGCAGATCGGGTCGAAACGTGAGGATGTTCACGTAATGCCTTCCGTACACATTGCCCAGCTCCGAGGCCAACGTATCGGCCGTGGCAGAAGCCAGACTCCCCGCCTGCATGGCCTGCCAGAGGGTAGCCTGCGCCGGAAACCACCAGGCCATCAGTCCGCATACGGCTGCTACCCCGCCGTTCGCGACAGCATTGCGCACCGAGCGCTGCCCCCGGTTGGCTTCCGCCACGCCCAGTCGTTCTTTCTGCGCCAGTCGCCAGCGCGAGGCACCCGACCCCAGCACGAAAAAGAGCAGCAACAGGAACAGCCCCGTCCAGCCGCCACCCATAAAAATGGCTACGGCCACTCCCCACCCGGTCAAGCCACCCACCAGGTCCATTCGTTTGGACACCACGGCGCTCGCCGCCGCCAGCCCTACAGCCCCGAGGGCCCAGCCTACGCCGACCGGCGCAGCCCATTGTTCCGCCGGAGGCAACTCTACGACCAAGTAGGCCACCGTCGCGGCCACCAGCGGCACCACAAGGTTATCGTTTAGACTGTCGGCTACCGATTCGGCTAGGGCGGCGCTACCGATGGCCCACAGCAGGACAATGGCCCAGGCATGTTCAGTCAGGGGAGATAACGTTTCGGCGGGCAGCAGATGCAAAAGTCCAGCCGTTCCCAGCCCTCCGGCCAGGCAAAACGCGAGCGATCCTTCCCAGGTTTTGTGACGATTCCAGGGAAGCGGATGCCGCCCGAACCGACGACCGATCAGCGTAGCACACCCATCGCCAAACGCCATGGCCCCCCACCCGACGGCCAGGAACACCTGTTGTCGGAAAAAAATCAGAGAGAGCAGTAGCAGAATGGCCGGATAGGCCAACAGGCCAATAGAAAAGCCCCGTTGACGGTCGGCGGGTCGCTCTAGCGCCCGCTGCGTAAGCCGAGGTAGCGCAATAAGGTTAAACGCCAGCGCCAGCAGACACGCCGCGCTGATCCCAAGAGGGGAAAGCCGCCCGATCAGGCACGCAAATCCTACCATGCCGATGTGGACGACTTTCCGCCAGGTTTCCGGGTGCATGGGGTAAAGCTACAAACTCCCCCCCGATGCATTTCCTAAAACTGGGTATCGTGGTTGGTTTGCTGCCGTTCGCGCGTTTGCGCTTCGCGCCGCTCTTCGCGGGCCACGGCCTCGCGGTTGCGCAGATTCTCGTTCCGGTCGGTGGCCGGTGTGGCATCGCGCACGTTTGCCTGCCCCCAGGCGTCGTCGGCGCGCCGTTCGGCCGGCGATTCGGTTTTACGCTTCATGGCCCGAAAGCCGATATAAATTCCCAGGGCCAGAAAAACGATCAGTCCGATCAAAAAGCCGCCTGTGATCCAAAGAAGTGTCATGATTCTAAAAGTTTAAGTCAAAAAAATAGAGGTAAACAACTGACCTCCAGTTAGGTATATAAACGGGTGTCGTCCATTCCCGTTGTGCAAAAAGGCCTACTTTTGCCGCATGTACCGTTTCTGCTTCCTCTGCGGCCTTCTTTTGTGGACCACGGGTGTGTGGGCGCAGGCCGCCTTCCAACCCCGGCCCGGCGATTTGTTGTTCCAGGACCTGGACTGCGGTCCGCTGTGCGACGCCATCGAAACCGTTACGGAAGGCGTGGCGGGCGCCAACTTCTCGCACGTCGGCATTGTTTCGTCGGTAGAGGGCGAAGATGTCTGGGTAACAGAAGCGGTTTCGGCGGGAGTAAAACGGACCCGACTGGCCGATTTTCTGGCGCGCAGCCACGACGCCGAAGGCCATCCCAAGGTGCTGGTCGGTCGGTTGAAACCGGCGTATCAAGCGCTGATCCCCGCCGCTCTGGCGCAGTTGCCCCGGTACGAGGGTAAGCCGTATGACGGCGTGTATCGCATGGACGACAGTACGTACTACTGCTCTGAGTTGGTGTACGCCATTTTCTTACCGGAGAGTCCACAGCCGCTGTTTTCCGTGCAACCCATGACGTTCAACGATCCGGCCACCGGGCAGCCTTTCCCGGCCTGGGTCGACTATTACCAGCAACTCGGGTTGCCCATTCCGGAAGGCGAACCGGGCCTCAACCCCGGCAGCGTTTCCCGTGCCGAGGCGCTTGAAATTGTGCACGCCTACGGACGCCCCAGCGGCTGGCAACCGCTAAAATAAGGTCGGAATAAAGTCAGGTGGGCGGCGTCTGCGCGTAGGTGTAGACGTCCAGCGCGTAGCGAACGCCCGTGGTTTCGCCGAAGGGAATAGCTTTTCGAAGTGCATACCGACTTTCTCCAGCACCCGAATCGAAGCATCGTTCGCCCGCAGGGCTCTGCCCACCACGCGCGTCAGTCCCAGCATTTCGAAGCCATAGGTCAGGCAGGCCCGGGCCGCTTCGGTGGCGTAGCCTTGCCCCCAGGCGTGGCGGTAAAACCGGTACCCCAGGTCGGTCTCGCCCAACTCCGGCAGGTATTTCAGCCCACACCAGCCCAGGTATTCGCCGGTTTCGCGGCGGAGCACCGTCCAGCGGCCGTACCCGTAGGGCCGATACGTCGTTTCAGAATAATGCTCCAGGAAGGCACGCGCTTCCCGAAAGCTGCTGAATGCGGTGTCGCCGGTGTAACGCATCACGTCCGGGTCCTGATTCAAGGCGTAAAAGTCGGTGGCATCGGCCAGCGTGAAGGGAAAAAGCAACAAGCGGCGGGTCTCCAGCATGGGTGGGGGTACCGAAACCTCCATCCGGTAATTGCGGAACCACTGGCCGCGGACTTCTACCTGTTGCGCCTGCACCACCCGAAAACCCATCGACTCGAATACCGGACGCGCCGTAATGCTGGCTTCGGTCGTCACGCGCGCGAGGCGTTGCGCAGCGGCGTGGTGCAACAACCGGCCAAGGAGCCGACTGGCGATTCCGTTCCCCTGATGGTCGGCATGGACAAACAAAACATCCAGATAGCCTTCCGCCGTCAACGAAGCCATCCCGGTGAGTTGTCCCCCCTGTTCCGTAACCAGAAAATGGTGTTGGGTAAGTCGCTCCTGCCACCGGTCCACGTTTTCACTGCCGGCCGCCCAGGCCGCTACCTGCGCCGCGTCGTAATGGCGGATGCTGACGTTTCGCACCGTATGGGCGAAGAGGGTGGTAACGGCCGGAAGGTCGGCCAGGGTAGCACGGCGTATCATACAAACAAGAATCGTAGGCGGAACACGCCGGGCAAGCCTGCGGCTCGGTTACTGCACCAGGTAGTTTTTTACGCGCTTCAGGTTGAGCTTGATGTTATCGCGCAGCGAAAGCACTTCGTCGCCTCCCATAAAGATGGACTCTTTATCTACGGGCATGTCCGGCAACGCGTCGCCGGCTTCCACAATGCTGTGGTAACAATTCATCGTCAGCTTGCCGCGCGTTGTGCTTTCGCCGAAAACCGCGTAGCTGGCGCGCGTGACGTAGAGGGCATGAGACTCTGGCAAGAGCACTTTCTTTTTCATGTCGTCCATCACCTTGGCATTGGGAATGTCGTCGGCAAACTGCTCGAACAGGTGGCGAATCACCTTCACCCGGACAAACTGATGAATCCAGATCTGCTCGTAATTCTTCCGCCGCAGGTACACCTGCCCCGACACGGCCTTCAACCGCTCCCGCCGCAGGCCGACGCCGTCGAGCATGCTCCGGCACCGGCAAAACAACAACCCGTCGCTTTTGACGGTGGGCAAAATCATGTCGTTCATGAGCTGCCGAATGGCGGGCACGTCCAGCCAGACCGGGTACTTGTCGTCGATGCACCAGTAAATCCACTCGTCGTCAGGAAGGTCCTGCAACAAGGCCGTAACCGTACCTCGAATGTCTTTCGGAGCCTCGATGTAGTCGTGCCGGGCGTCGTTCTCTCCCGCCAGTTGCTGGTAAGGAATACGGAACTGAAACGGATGGTCGGGCCAGAGAAAATTGTATTTGTGGATCATGTGATCCGTTAAATGCCGATACTTATCGTATGTCAGAACGACTGCTTTCATGGAAACACTAGCTGGTAAATCGAGTAGGGAGAAGATCGGGCAGTGGTGGGCAGAGGGTCTTTTCCAAAAGCTCCTAACGCGGTGATTTCCATTCTGTTACAACTAAATAGCGAAATTCGTGCGCGGCTCCGTCAAGTTATCCGAAGACTCTTGTTTTATCTTTTCATAGTGCCAGCGCAGGGGGGCGCATCAGGGCGCCGTACGGGAGGCCCCGCTTCCCGGCAACTGCCCGGCTTTTGAGGCCATCCGGGTTTAAAATGTTACGCCCTGTTTTATTTGGATCGTACTGAATAAAGTTCCTATTTACTCTACCATTCATAAACCTAGTTACCCGAACATGAGATCTTTCCAGGGAATTACTGATCCGAGGGAAGCGACACCACCCGCCACCCGGCTGGATTTCTTTTTTCTGTCCCTCATGCGCGACCCGCGCGATCTGCCGTTTGTTCATCTGACTCTGAAAATCTGCCTCACCATCGTGCCGCTGGGCATTCTCCTGTTTATGCCGTGGCTGACCGGCCTCGCCTGGTGGGGCGTGGCACTGCTCTACTTTTACCTGAATAATCTGGTGTTTAAAGGGCCGTTCGGACTGATGCTGCACTGCACCAGCCACCGCCCCTGGTTCAAGAAAGAATACGATTGGCTGAATTACTTTTTGCCGTGGATCGTGAGTCCGTTTTTCGGCCAGACGCCCGAAACGTACTTTGGACACCACATCGGCATGCACCACCCGGAAAACAACCTGGACGAGGACAAAAGCACGACGATGTATTACCAGCGCGATAGTTTCCGGGGCTTTTTGAAGTACTTCGGGCTCTTTATGGCCGTTGGCTTCGTCGATCTGTTTAGCTACCTGAAAGCCAAGAACCGCAGCCGGTTGGCCTACAAAGCGCTGGCTGGCGAACTAAGCTTTTTTCTGTTGTGCATCGGTCTGGCGTTTGTGAGCCTCAAAGCCACGATCGTGGTGTTTTTGCTGCCGTTTTTCATCTTCCGGTTTATCGCCATGCTGGGCAACTGGGCGCAGCACGCTTTTGTCGACGCCCGCGATCCGGGCAATGCCTACAAAAACAGCGTTACCTGCATCAACGTCCGCTACAACCACAAATGCTGGAACGACGGCTACCACATCGGGCACCACATTCGCCCCGCTCTGCACTGGACGCAACATCCGGATTTCTTCCTGAAACATCTGGACGAATATGCCGAAAACCAGGCGCTGGTCTTCGAAGGGCTGGACTTCGGACGCATTTTTATTTTGCTGATGCGCAAACGCTACGACACGCTGGCCAGCCACCTTGTCAACGTGCACGACGCCTTCGAGAACGACGAAGAAGTGATCGCACTGATGAAACGGCGCTGCCAGCGCATCCCCCGCCCCGAAGCGCGCGAACTGGTACATTAACCTACCCGCCTTCAAAGCAAAAGCCGGCCCTACGTCGTAAGGTCGGCTTTTGCTTTCTGGCCTCCGCGCCAGCACCAGGCACATGCGTGGGAACCGCTGTTACGCCTGGCCCAGCTCCAGTTTCAGGAACTTGCCGGTATAGCTTTCGGCAGCGTTGGCAATTTTTTCGGGCGCGCCTTCGACCACGATGGTGCCACCGCCCGCACCGCCTTCCGGCCCCAAGTCGATTACGTGGTCGCAGACCTTAATCACGTCCAGGTTGTGTTCGATGATCAGTACCGTATTGCCCCGGTCGGCGAGCTTGTTCAGCACGTCGAGCAGGTGCTGGATGTCCGAAAAATGAAGGCCCGTGGTCGGTTCGTCGAGGATGTAGAGCGTCTGCCCGGTATCGCGTCGCGAGAGTTCGGTCGCCAGTTTCACGCGCTGCGCTTCCCCGCCCGACAGGGTCGTGGCGTGTTGCCCGAGGGTGATGTAGCCGAGGCCCACTTCGTGCAGGGTCTGGATTTTCCGGAGGATTTTCGGCTGGTTTTCGAAGAATTCCACGGCCTGTTCTACCGTCATGTCGAGCACGTCGGCGATGGACTTGCCTTTGAACCGCACTTCCAGCGTTTCGCGGTTGTAGCGCTTGCCTTTGCAGGTTTCGCACGGCACGTGGACGTTCGGCAGAAAGTCCATTTCAATGAGTTTCATGCCCGCCCCTTCGCAGGTTTCGCAGCGACCGCCCTTCACGTTGAACGAGAAACGGCCCGGTTTGTAGCCCCGGATCTTGGCCTCGGGCAAGGAAGAAAACAGCGCCCGGATGTCGGTAAACACGCCGGTGTAGGTCGCCGGGTTGGAACGCGGCGTCCGCCCAATGGGCGACTGGTCCACTTCGATAACTTTGTCCAGATGCTCCAGGCCCTTCACCGACTTGTACGGCAGTGGGTCGCGCTTCGCGTGGAAGAAGTGCTGGTTCAGGATGGGGTAGAGCGTATCGTGCACGAGCGACGATTTGCCCGAACCGGAGACGCCCGTGACGGCGGTCATCTTACCTAAGGGCAGCGTAAACGTGACGTTCTTCAGGTTGTGGCCCTTCGCACCTTTGATCACCAGCTTTTTGCCATTGCCTTTGCGACGTTCGGCCGGCACGGCGATTTCGCGCTGGCCGTTCAGGTAGCGCGCCGTGAGGCTCTGCTGCTGGAGAAACTCCTGGGGCGTGCCCTGTGCCACGACGTGCCCCCCGTGCCGCCCGGCACCCGGCCCGATGTCGACCAGGTAGTCGCAGGCCAGCATCATGTCTTTGTCGTGCTCTACCACGATCACCGTATTGCCCAGATCGCGCAGGTCCTGCAAGGCTTTGATCAGCTTCACGTTGTCGCGCTGGTGCAGCCCGATGCTCGGTTCGTCGAGGATGTACAACACGCCGACCAATTGGGTGCCGATCTGCGTCGCCAGACGAATGCGTTGCGCCTCTCCGCCCGACAAGGTACGGAGCGGACGGTCCAGATCAAGGTACTCCAGGCCCACGTCGATCAGGAAGCCGATGCGCTTCCTGATTTCTTTCAGCACTTCCGAAGCGATGCGGCGCTGGCGGTCGTCGAGGCGATCTTCCAGCCCTACGAACCACGCGGCCAAGTCGGAAATGTCGAGTTGCGCCAGTTCGGCGATGTTTTTTCCGTCGATCAGAAAATGGAGCGACTCTTTCTTCAGGCGCGCGCCCTGGCAGTCGGGGCACGTCTTGATGCTCGTAAAATCGCGCACCCAGTCGCGAATCTTGTCCGATTCCGAGTCCTGCTGCTTTTGCAGAAAGGAGATGATGCCGTCGAACTGAATGTGCCACGACGTGCCGGGATATTTCTTGGAGGGCACCGGAATAGCCTCGTCGGTCCCGTGCAGAATCGCCTTCATCAGCTCCTTCGGAAACTGCTCGATGGGCGTCGACAGGCTCAGTTTGTAGCGCTTCAACAGCGTCTGCAATTGTTTGAAGATCCAGATGTCGCGGTATTCGCCCAGCGGCGCAATGCCCCCCCGGCTGATGCTGAGCGTGGGATCGGGAATGATGGAATCTTCCGTAATTTCTTCGATCTGCCCCAGGCCGTTGCAGGTCGGGCAGGCCCCGTAGGGGGAGTTGAACGAGAACAGGTTCGGCGCGGGCTCGTCGTACGACAGGCCCGATTTCGGGTCGGTCAGGAACTTGGACAGCGTCTGCACATTGTCGTCGCCATCGAGCGTCATGATGATGCCCTTGCCGTGGTTCAGCGCCGTGTTGACCGACTGCGCAATGCGGAAGCGATCTGCCTCACGCACCACCACCCGGTCGATCACGATCTCAATGTCGTGCACCTTGTAGCGGTCCACCTGCATTTTCGGGACCAGCTCCTGCACCTCGCCGTCGACGCGCACCTTCGTGAAGCCGCTCTTGCGCAACTGCTGAAACAGTTCGCGGTAGTGGCCCTTTCGGCCCTTAACCACCGGGGCCAGAAGCGTCAGCTTCTGTCCGTCGAGCGTCTCCATAATGTGGTTGATGATCTGGTCTTCCGACCGCTTCACCATGCGCTCGCCCGTCAGGTACGAAAACGCTTCGCCCGCCCGCGCAAACAGCAGACGCATAAAATCGTAAATCTCCGTCGTGGTGCCGACCGTCGAGCGGGGGTTACGCGACGTGGTTTTCTGTTCGATGGAGATGACCGGACTCAGGCCGTTGATCTTGTCGACGTCGGGCCGTTCCATGTCGCCGATGAACGACCGCGCGTAGGCCGAAAAACTCTCCATGTAGCGGCGCTGTCCCTCGGCGTAGACAGTGTCGAAGGCCAGCGACGACTTGCCGCTGCCGCTGATCCCCGTAATCACCACGAGGCGGTTCCGCGGAATGGTCAGGTCGATGTTTTTCAGGTTGTGTTCGCGCGCGCCATAAATCTCGATCGACTCGTGGCCGGTGGCATCAGAAACAGAAGAAGTCGTGCCGTTTTGGGGCAGCGTGGTGGTGGTGTGGTCAGGTGCGGAAACGTCGTTTTTCAGCAGCATTCAGGATACAAACAGTGGGAGACTAACTAGGTACGGAAAAAGTCCCGGAAAGAGACAAGTATAAACAGAAAAAGTAAGGCACAGGTTCGGGAAAAACCAAGATTTGCTGACGAAGGGCAACCCGAAAAGACTGAACCGGATTTTCACCCGATTGAAGTCGCTTTTCCGAAAATCTCCTGGTTGTGATGGGGTTAAGCTATTTTGAGTGAAGTGAAGAAAAGACGTTATGTTCGTTCGACACGATGGACAAGAAAGCAAAGGAAGAGTTCTGGTTCATGGAGCGGTTTCTCGATTTATGCCCCGCCTTTCCGAAAGGCGAACTGCGTAAGCTGGCTCCTACGGAAGAGCCTCCCGATTTTCAATTTCTTGTGAGTGAGACACAGCGACGTTGGGGAATTGAACTTACACAACTCCACAACGAACCCTATGGCCACGACAAATTCTCGCAGAAGCAACGTCATGAAATGGAGGAGGAAATCGTACGACGTGCGGAGAAGCTGTTTCTGGATAACATGAATCTCCCTATGAATGTAACTGTCAGCTTTAGACGAAGTGCAAACTTCCCCAAACGAGAATGGGATGCCGTAGGAAGCGAGATAGCAAAGATTGTTCTTAAAGGTATTCTTGGCCATAACCTCAATGAATCTTTCCTCTTTTCAGTCGAGCATCCCTTGCCAGCTTATTTGTATGATATTCGAGGGTACTTTATACCAAGCATTACAGAGTCTGTTTGGTATAACAGTATGAGTAAGGCTGTTCCAGACCCCAAGCCTGACCAAATTCTAGACATCATTAGGTCGAAAGAGCGAAAGATTGCCAATTACAAGGTTCAGTACCATCGTAAATGTCTTCTCATTGTAGAAGGCATGGTTCCCTATTCGTGGTTTGATGATTTTTCAGAAATCAGAGACATGGTGATACCCACGTTATTTGATCACGTGTACATTTTGCACACCAGTGACGGAAGAACGCCTATTTCTGAACTGACTGTAAAACGTCCTGAGTGACGCGATAAACCCTTCTTTACCAACCCAATCTGCTTTCTGCCCGTTGCTTACACCAAGCTTCGGTATACTTTCTTACTTTTTGTTGGTCTATGGACGCCTCTCTCCGCAACTTCGGGCGGAAGCTCGGTTTACTGTTCTTGATTGCCGTCGCCCTCCTGGCGATTCAGTTTCTGACCCACGAACTGTTGCTGCTGTTTGCGGCCATCATGCTCGCGATTCTCTGGCGCGGTACGGCCCGGTGGCTGCACGCCAAAACCCGAGTGCCGGTCGGGTGGGCGCTGGCGCTGACCATTCTGGTGCAGTTTGGTGTGATCGCCGGGTTGATCGCGCTGCTGGCCCCGAACGTGGCCGAACAGGTCAGCCAGTTGTCGGACCGGCTACCGCAGATCGTCGACGAAGTGAAAAGCGCCGCCCAGTCGTCGTCGGTCGGCCAAATGCTCTGGAAACAACTGCCCGATAGTTCTGAATGGCTGGGGGGCGATTCGCAGCAGATCACGCAGCGTGTATTCAGTTTCTTTACCCTCACACTGGGGGCTGTGTTCGACGTGGTGATCATCGTCGTACTCGCGACTTTTCTGGCCATCGATCCGCTGCTGTACGTCCGGGGCTTCCTGCGGCTCATCCCGACGGAACAACGGCCCCGCGCGGCGCAGGTGTTGATTACGCTGAACATCACGCTGTTCCGGTGGTTTATCGGCAAGATTCTCGACATGACGAGCGTCGGCATCATGACGGCCATCGGGTTGTGGGCACTCGGCATGCCGCTGGTGCTCACGCTTTCGCTGATTGCCTTCTTCTTCTCGTTCGTGCCCAACCTCGGGCCGCTGCTGTCGGCCGTGCCGCCGGTGCTGCTCGCGTTTGTGCAGAGCCCCTCCATGGCGTTGTACGTCGCTCTGCTCTACCTGGGCATCCAGGCCTTCGAGAGCTACCTGATTACCCCGAATATCCAGAAGCACGCCATCCAGATGCCCCCGGTACTGCTGCTGGCCGTGCAGGTCTTTTTCGCCAAACTACTGGGGGCACTAGGGTTGCTGCTCTCCACACCCATTCTCGCCACGGTGATGATTTTGGTCAAGATGTTGTACGTGAAAGGAACGCTGGGCGACCAACACCTGGACGTGGCATTCGAGGAAGAAGCTGCCCGGCGCAGCCACGCGCTGCTTCCGGAAGAACCCTCTGCCTGATCTTTTGCCAATCGTATTTAATCGGCGGCGTGACTCGGCTCGGCCTCGGAAATTTGCATGGGAAACGCGTCCCGCGCCCGCTCAACCAGCTGTCGGTCGTGCCAGGACGTTTCCGGCTCCAGGGCCAGGTACTGTTCCACCGAAAGGCCCAGTTCTGCCGCGCGCAACTCGTGGAAGCGGCTTGGATCTGGTCCAGTGTGGTCTGATATGCTTCGTAGGAAGTGCCCCGGTCGGCTTTGAGCGAGAATACGGCCGTCTGCGGACTCTCCCGACAACTCAGGTTCATTCCCACGGTTGGACAGAAACCGCCTGACGCGGTCGTGCAATTCCGCCACCTCCGGGCGTTCGACACACAACCTTGCGCATTTCTTCCCGCCGCCGTTCATCGTATTACCTTCCTGGTTATCTTCAGATGTCTATGCAGCCTACCCTTGCCCGTTCGTTCCGTCTCTATCGCGATGCCTACGTGGGTCATCCCAAAGAAATCTGGGCGCTGGCCGTCCTGACGTTCCTGAACCGGGTGGGCACGATGGTGCTGCCGTTTCTCAGCGTCTACCTCACCACCGTGCTGGGCTTTTCGCTGCGGGAGGCCGGTCTGCTGGCGTCGGCGTTCGGGCTGGGTTCGCTGGGCGGCGCTTTCTTCGGTGGGCGGCTGAGCGACCGCTGGGGGCCGCTGACGGTGATTATGCTGAGCCTCTCGGTCGGTGGCGGTCTGCTGATCGCCCTGCAGTTTGCCACGCGGTTCCCGACGCTGTTTCTCCTGATTTTCCTGGCGTCGCTGTTCGGAGAGGCGTACCGCCCGGCCATGAGCGCCGCTGTGGGCAATTACGTCCCTTCGTCGGAAACCGGGCGTTCCATGGCGTTTTTGCGGCTCGCCATCAATCTGGGCATGAGCGCCGCCCCGGCCATCGGGGGATTGGTGGCGACCACCATCGGATACGACGGCCTGTTCTGGATCGACGGACTGACGTGCCTGACCGCCTCTGTTTTCCTGTGGTTTACGTCGCGCCGCTGGACCAGGCCGCTGCCGGACCCATCGGACACGTCCGATCCTGAGGCCACGGGTCGTCCGCCGTACCGCAACGGGGCGTATCTTCTTTTTGTGCTGGGGACATTTCTGGTGGCGTTCGGCTTTCTGCAGTGGTTCCATACGGTGCCGGTGTTCCTCAAAAATGCGTGGGGACTGAACGAACGTTCCATCGGGCTGCTGCTGGCCGTCAGTAGCGCCCTCGTGGTGGTGATCGAAATGCCGCTCATTCACGTCCTGGAAAAAGCCGGAGTCCGGAAGGGAGCGCTGTTGTCGGGCATGGTGCTGATCGCGGCGGCCTACCTCGTCTATCTGCTTCCTCCGGCGCTGGCGCTCGGGTATGTCGCCGTGACGCTCCTGACGCTGGGCGAGATTCTGTACCTCCCCTTCAACAACGCGCTGCCGCTGACCCTGAGTCCCAAAACCCGACGGGGCGACTACATGGCGTGGTACTACATGGCCTGGTCGGTCGCCAACATCGCGACGCCCCTCGTGGGCCTTACGCTGGCCGACGCCCTCGGCTTTTCGTTCTTGTGGATGATCTTGGCGCTGGCCATCGGCATCAGTTTCGTGCTGCTTCTGCTGCTGGCCCCGCGCCTGAAGTTGTAGGCTGCCAAAAAGAATTTCCTACCTTCACCCGCGATGAAGAAAAAGCTTTGGATGGACCACGACGGGGCCATCGACGACCTGCTGTCGCAACTCCTGGTGCTGACCATGCCCGATGTGGACCTGATTGGCCTCTCGATTACCCCGGCCGATTGTTTTCTGGAACCCGCGCTGGAATCGGCCTACAAACTGCTGCACCTGATGGACCGGACAGAGGTGCCCATGGGTCGCGGCGAATCCTATGGAGTCAATGCCTTCCCCGACGCCTGGCGTGCCCGCCCCGAGTGCGTCAACGCCCTGCCGATGCTGATCAACCTGCCCTCGCCCCCCGATCCGTATCAGTACCCGTCGGCCCCTGACCTGATGATCGATACCCTGCGCGCGTCCGATACCCCGGTCACGGTGCTGATGACCGGCCCCTGTTCTAACCTGACGCTTGCGCTGGAACGCGCCCCCGATCTGGTGGAAAAGATCGACGAGGTGATTTGGATGGCGGGCGCGTTTCGCACGCAGGGGAACGTGCTGGCGTTTCAGCACAACGGCACCGCCGAATGGAACGTGTACTGGGACCCCGTCTCGGCTCAGAAACTCCTGACCTACGGACTGCCTCTGGTATTCGTTGCGCTGGATGCCACCAACCACGTGCCCGTCCACAAAACGTTTCTGCAACAACTGGCCCGGCAGGCGGACCACCGGCTTTCCAACCTGGCAGGGCAACTGTGGGCCCTGACGATCGACACGATCCCGAGCTATCACTACACGTATTTTATGTGGGACATGCTGGCGACCAGCTACCTCGCCCTGCCGCAGGCCTTCACCACCGAGGCCATCCGCGCCACCATCAGTACCCGCCCACCCAACGCCGGTCAGACGCGGCTCGATCCGAACGGCGTTCCGGCAACGCTGGTCACCGACGTAGACAAGGCCCTTTTCTACGACTATCTCTTGCAACAGTTCCGGGCATAATTTCTCACAGCTCCGTCGCTACTTGCTTGATAATCTGCTAATTAAAGCGTTACTTGTTGTTCTATTCCCGGCTTCGCGTCCGTAAGAAGCTGCACTCCGCCTGAGCAAGTCGTGCTCAGGTCCACCCAACTCACGCCGGTGAGGGACACCCCTCCCCGACTTTCGCCTTCGCTGGTTGCCTTTTCACAGCCTCTTCGCTCCGAAGACGCGAATCGCGTGCGTGATCCTCTCTTCTTTCTTTCCGCCCAACCTCCTGTCCCATGTCCGTCAAAACCTTTCTTTTCCTCTGTTCGCTGGGCCTTGCGCTGCTAGCGCTGTCCCTTCCCAAGACTCCTGAAACTCCTCTGTCCAGCGCACCGCGTCTCGACATCGGCACACACCAGACGCCCATCACCACCACCTCGAAAGCGGCACAACGCTTCTTCGACCAGGGGCTGGTGCTGACGTACGGCTTTAATCATCGGGAAGCGATCCGCTCGTACCGGGAAGCGCTCAAACACGACTCGACCTGTGCCATGGCCTACTGGGGCATTGGGTACGCGCTGGGGCCGAACATCAACGCCGCGATGGACGATGCCGACGTCGCCGAAGCGTATGCGGCCGTACAACAGGCGCAGCGCTACCAAGCCCACGTACAGCCCTGGGAACGCGCCATGATTCGGGCTTTGGCCCAGCGGTATGCGCCGGAACCACAGGCCGACCGCGCGGCACTCGATCGCGCCTACGCCGACGCTATGGCCACGGCCTACCGCCAGTTTTCCGACCACGCCGACGTGGCTTCCGTCTACGCAGAATCGTTGATGGACTTGCATCCGTGGGACTTCTGGCATGCGGACGGTACGCCCCAACCCTGGACGCCTCACCTCCTGGAGGTGCTGGAACACGTACTGGCACAAGCGCCCGACCATCCGCAGGCCAACCACCTCTACATCCACGCCACAGAAGCCTCGCCGCATCCCGAGCGGGCGATGGCCTCTGCCCAGCGGCTGGCAACGCTGGTGCCGAGCTCGGGGCATCTGGTCCACATGCCTTCGCACACCTACATTCGCACCGGCGACTACCACCTGGGGTCGGTTACCAACGAAGCTGCTGCTCAAGTCGACAGCGCTTATCTGGCCGCCTGCAATGCCCAGGGGATTTACCCGCTGGCTTACTACCCGCACAATTACCACTTTCTTGTGGCGACGGCCACGCTGGAAGGACGTGGGCGGACTGCCCTGGAAGCGGCCCTGCACGTCGCCGAGCACGCCGACCTGGAACTGATGACCGACCCGGGCTGGGCCACGTTGCAACATTATTACGCCATTCCCTACTACACGCTGGTGAAGTTCGCGCAGTGGGACGCCATTCTGCACCTCACTGCACCGGGTCGCAATCTGGTGTACCCGAACCTGATCTGGCACTATGCCCGGGGCATGGCCCTGGCCGGTAAACAGCGCCTCGACGAAGCGCGCGCAGAATTAGCCAAGGTGCGGCAACTGGCACACGACAGCACGATGCAGAAAATGACCATCTGGGACATCAACCGTGTGGCTGACCTGACCGGCATTGCGGAGCGTGTACTGGAAGCGGACGTGCTACAACGGCAAGGCCACGATGTCCAGGCCATTGCGCTGCTGCGCGAAGCCGTCGCGCTGGAAGACGCCCTGGCCTACAACGAACCGCCCGACTGGTTTTTCTCGGTGCGCCATCACCTGGGGCCGGTTCTGTTGAAAAGCGGACGATACGCCGAAGCCGAACAGGTCTACCGGGAAGACCTGCGCACCTATCCCAAAAATGGCTGGGCCCTGAACGGGCTGTTACGCAGTTTACAACAACAGGAAAAACAGGCAGAGGCCCAAACCGTAAAGGTGCAGTTGCAGCAAGCCTGGCAGTGGGCTGATGTGACCTTGGTAGACTCACGGCTGCTTGAGCCGGTGCCGAGGCTCCTGGCCGATGCCCGTCTCGATTCGGTGATGTGCCAGCCGTGGCGCTAACCATGAGCGTCTCAAAACCAATGTGGCCCGTTCCTGTGCAGGGACGGGCCACGTTCTGTGAAGTTTCGGTTGCGTCAGGGATGCGTCTTTTGCAATTCGGCTTCTCTTTCTTTTTCTTTCCGCTCCAGAATCCGGTAGGCCAGCAACAGGCCGACACCACCGCCCAGGAACAGCATCGCCGGGTAGATCACGTCGCCGTCCAGGTTCAGGAGGCTTTCGAACAGGTCGGCCAGAATTAGGCCCACCCCGATGCCAATCGCCAGAAGGGCGAAGCGTAGCGTATTGCTGTTGTTCGCAGGGCGATGCAGGTTCGGCTCCATGCCCCGTTCGATCATCGCCAGGCGCTCGCTGTTTTCGAATCTGCGTACGTTGATAATGACGATGAACGTTCCGATGACGGCAGAGATCGGAATCAGGAGGGCAAGTATTTTCTCGTTCATGAGTTTGTGTAGTTGGGTTTCTGCAAGCTTTGATGGCAGAAAGCGCAGGCGGGTTACGGGGCAGGCAAAAAAAATTTTATTTTGTTCAGCCCGTAACCTGATCGCCCCCGCACGCATCCAAGCCCGTACATGCATTCTGATCCTGATCTAGCGCTTGTTGACCGGATTCTGGCGGGCGACACTTCGGCCTTTCACGAGCTGATGGATCGCCACAAGCGGTACGTCTTTACGGTGGCCTTCCGCATTCTGAACCAGCGCGAAGAGGCCGAAGAGGCGGCACAGGATGCGTTCGTCAAGGCGCTGAGCGCGCTGGAAACCTTCAACCGGGACGCCAAGTTTTCGACGTGGCTGTACCGGATTACCTGCAATGCTGCCCTGGCCCGACGCCGGAAAAAACGACTGACGACGCAGTCGATCGACGATCCGCAGTTCTACCACCTGCCCGACGAAGGCGGCCCCGCCGAGTGGCAGCAGGCCGAACGACGTAAGTTCGTGCAGCAGGCGTTGCAGCAGCTTCCGCCCGACGACGTGATGGTACTGACGCTGTTTTATTTTCAGGAACGTTCACTGGAAGAGATGGCCGAGACGACGGGCATCGTCGAAAACACGCTGAAGATCAAACTGTTCCGCGCACGCAAGCGGTTTGCCAAAGAACTCAATCTATTGTTGAAAGAAGAAACGAAGGAGTTGCTATGATTTCGGACGAAGAACTGATGGCGCTGATGCGCTACGTAGACGGCGAATGCACCGACGAAGAGGCCACGGCCATTCGCGCGCAGCTCGCCCACGATCCCGCCTACCGCAGGGCCTACAACGAAGTGCGACAGGCCGACGAGGCGCTGGCCGCCTTACCGCTGCTGGAGCCTTCGACCGGATTCAATTTCCGTGTACTCAACCAGCTCAAGGCAGAGCCGCACAAAGCCGTGTCGCCGATTTCGCTCCGCAAACGCTTGCTGCACATCAGTGGGATCGCCATTTTTCTGCTGGTGTTGCCGTCGGTACTTCTCCTGCTCAGCAGTGGGCAGAATCCGGTGCTGATCCTCGATGGGTCGTGGCTGCCTGCCGTGGGCGATCGCCAGGCGCAGGTGGCCCTGGGGCCTTACCTCCAGCCGCTTCTGTTCGTCAACGGCCTGCTCACGCTTCTGCTGTTCGACCGGGGGGTTTTGCAACCGTGGTTTCGGCAACGGCATCAACCGCCCGCCTGATAAAGGCGTTCAGCATGACAGTGGATTTTTCGTCTCAAGCGAGGTATCTTTTGGCATCAACGTCCCTCTTCTTGAAATTCCTCAAAGATTGTTTCAGAAGAGAATAAGATTTTCCCTAAGGTCGAAATACCAAGAAGGCAGGTGGCCAGACTACTGCTCGCCGATTTGTTCGTAACTGAACTTGATTTTTTCGAGTTGCAGGGCCAGTTGGTCCAGCCCGTCGTGCACGTCGCGGAGGTTGGCTTCAACTACGTCGGCCAGTTCGGCATCGACAAACAGGTTGTCGCGAAGGCCGTTTAGTTCCCCCGGGGCTTCGTGCCGGACTTTTTCTTTCTGGGTATCGATGTACGCCTGCAGCTTCTCGATGCGCTCCTGCCAGTAGGATTGCAGCAGCGGATGCGGCTTTTTGTAGATGATCTCGACCTTCTCTTCTTTCGTCGTACGGAGGCGAAAATCGTAACTGCGCGAGTTGTAAAAAACAATCAGCGTATGCGGGTCCTGGCCTTTGCGGGCGCGCACCCGATTCGTCAAGTTAGCGCCGGCGTCGTACAAATTCACGGTACTCTCTTCATCCACACCGAGGCGATCGAACTCGGAGCGTTTCATCCGGTTGCCGTCAAAGTACTGTTCCATGTTCAGGACTTCGTAGTACTCACGGTCGACGGGTTGGAGTTTGTCCACCAACTTCACGTTCCGGATGCGGGTTTCGTCCCGTACTTCCGTCTCCAGGTCGCGGACTTCCTGCCGAAGGGGCGTCAGGTTCAGGGCCAGCGTGTAGCCGTGCTTGCGAATCACTTCCGCCACGATTTCCTGCGCCGTCTCCCGTTGGTCGGGATGGTTCCAGAGGCAATGCGCCACCAGAAAACAGTCCATCAGGTCCACGTTCGGGCGGCCGTTCAGAAACGCGGACGTGCGCAGCAGCCGCACCATTTTCTTCCAGCGCCGGTCGTAAACCTCGAAGCGAAACTGAGCTTCGCCGCTCTGGTCGTACTGTTCCGTCTTTAACTTGATGAGTTGCAGCGTATTGACCACTTCGGCGGGTACGTCGATCCGGTCGATGGCCTGGTTCCACTGCACCAGTTCCTCTTCGTTGATTTTGTCTTCGTCGGCAATGGAATCGGCGTAGAGGTCGGTGGTGTCGGTAATCATCTGCACGAAATTCCCCGCCGTCTGGATCTCCCGGATCAGGTACCGCACCAGGAACCGGTCCCAGAGCGCTTCCAGTCCTTGTCCGTAGGCGGGCAGCTCGTTCGAGGCGGCAATAATGCCTTTCACGTTCACCCGCACTTCCTGCTCGCCGTTGCGGTATATTTTCTCGTTCAGGACGGTCAACAGCGCATTCTGAATGGAAGGCCCCGCTTTCCAGAGTTCGTCCAGGAATACAATGCTGGCGCCGGGCAGGTATTTTTCCGTAAGACGCTCGTACTTGTCTTCGTCCTTGAGTTTTTTGATCGACACCGGCCCGAACACCTCGTCGGGGGTCGAGAAGCGGTTCATCAGGTACTCGAACGAGGTGCCACCGAGGAAGGCAAATTTGAGTTTCCGCGCGATCAGACTTTTGGCCACACCCGGGGGGCCGAGCAGAAACAGGCTTTCGCCCGCCACCGCCGTCAGCAACGACAGCCGGATGGCCTCTTCTTTTTCGTACACGCCCGTGCTGAGGCGTTCCAGAATGCGTCGTATTTTGGCTTGAATGTTCACAGATCTCGCTTACGTAACCAGGAACGCAAAGGATTGTTTACCCGCCTCTTTCGTTCGGAGGGTGTCAGGACCTACCCTATAGTGGGTCGGTCGATTTCTCGCTTTGCCTCCAGGTACACTTCGTTTATGTCTGATTCCAACGCTGAACAGACTTGTATATCGGTTGGGTAGCGTTGTAATTCTTTGAAGAACGTTCGATTGATCAGACGCCATACCATGAAAATTCTGCCATCACGCGCGAATTTGTATCCATCAAAATCATCGGTAAACGTTGAATCACTTAGTTTGTAATGCGCGTTCGCTTCCCGTTCTCGCGTGAGTCGTTCGTAGAGTTCAGGTTTAGCCCTTGGGAAATAAGCGAAGGAAAGTGCTGGAGCCTGAAGAAGTTCTTCGACAAGGCGCAGCAGATATCCTTCTAGAAAAATAAGGTCTTCCTTTGTACCATAGTACTGATTCTCAATCCATAGCTTCCCGAACCCCATCTTCCTTTTTCGCTCAACGAGGTCATCAGAAAACTCAAATTCTATGGCAAATTTCGCCTTATCGCCTACGATCATATTTGGGTCCGCGTAGCGCTCTGTACAGTACATACAAGGCCAACCCGGCCGATAGCAACAGGATGGCCGGACTGACCAAGGATAAGAAAGGTAAAGAACTCGAGACATGCCACCCCGGAATCACCGATGTATGAATACCGATGCCTCCCAAGCCTTGCACCGCTTCATACCAGGCTAGTACGTTGATTCCCAGTGAAATCAGGAAAAGATTTCGCTTTTGCCGGTCGGTCAGTTTCCGCCACATCGCTGTTTATCTTATATTCTCTCTCTCACTTCGCCAGGATGCGCGGTGCTCTGTAGTTTATTTCTTCCCCACAGGTACTGTTCCGCTCATCCATTCTTTTACCTGAAGTTCTGCGCCCGGCATCATTGCCATTTGCTTGCTATCCATATCAATGACACAAAACGCTAGAATATGGAAACCAGTCTTATTGTACTCATTGGCTGTATCGCCCTCTTCCATCTCAGACACATATCCTAAAAGCCTCACTACGTTTCCTTCTTTTTCATATTCGCTATTCACGAGAGAGGCGACCCAGAGGGTGTTCCCCCCTTCGAGTCTTACCTGATAATAGGGTTTATTTCCATGCACCGCATGGACTTTGGATACGAGTCCATTAAAGGCAACGATTTCGCCTTTTAGTTTTTTGATTTTTCTTACGTCTTTCCCTTCAAAATTTGTCGGGCAAGGAGTGCTATTCCCCTTAGATGCGTCAGCCACAGAGGTTTCGACCTCAGCTTGCAGTACGGCTCTGATTTTTGCGCAATTGCTATTCAGAGCAGGGATTATTCCATTTTTCACTTTCTCTAAAGCGCCTTGCTGCGTCAACAGCTTGTGTTCTGTTGAATCGACCAGGCTAAAAATTTGATAAAATTCTTGATCGTAACACCTATCAAATTCAGGTTTTATTTCTGAATAAGAGCTTACGTCATCTTTGATGCAGTCGCAAATCCTGTCGGCAATCTTGCTCGTGATCGTTTCAAGACTCTGACAAAATCCAGTCACACTGAGTAAGGTCAATACCAGGGTCGTTGTTATGCGTCTCATTTTCAAATTACTAACCCACGTTTCGTTCATGAAGTACATCGCCGGAGAGAAGGTTACGATTTCCGGTATAGTGTGACAAGGCGTTTCCCTTTGATGAGTATCAACATTATTGAAATCACGATTGGCCCAACCGCAAGCAACCATTCCCCCGGCTCCTTCATGGTTATGATCCAGTTCCAGGCTTGTGATCCGCCTTCTCCTGTAATGAATATCACAACACCCAAGACTCCCAGGAATAAAAAGGCAAGGTTCACTGCTTCGCTTTTTGCTTCTTTATTTTGGCTCAGGTTCATGACCAGTCCGACATAACCACATATCCCAAAAAGCATGGCTACCAAGGGGATTAAGTCATCAAAATAGAAATCGAACACGATGTTGAGGATTCCATGCACACTCATCAGCAGAAAAAGTGTGGAGGGGAGCAATGCCGCTATCGTCAAAAGAATACTTATGGTTTCTTTTTTCATCCTTTACTCTGGCCCATTTGTGCAGTGCTGATGTCTGACCGTGACGGGTGGCTACGTAGACGCCCTTGACCGGAAAAGCCTCTTCTGCTCTTCATTACCCTTCCCGCTACCTCACCATACGTCTACCGCGACTCCCACTCTTCCGGCGCGAAGTCTTTAAAGGTCTGGCTGAGTTGTTTGTCGGTTGCTTTTTTCTTGGTTGTCCAGCCCGCATCCAGTTCCAGCGCCACGACGCCTTTCAGGCTGAGGGCACTGCGCAGATCGTCACGGTCTTTGGCGAAATCGGCCCAGCGGCGACTGGAGCGCAGCGCGTATTTCCGGGCGAAGGCGTCGCCGCGGGCCTGCAGATCGTTCCGCTTTTCGATCACGTAGTTCAGGCGGTCGAGCAGGTCTTTCGTGGATTTACCGATCACTTCGGTGGCCTCCAGTGTGCCCATGGTCATGACGGTTGTGCCGCCGATGGTCGAGACGACTTTTTTGGTCGGGTCGGGAATGGATTCGATGACCGGCGTAACGCCCGTTACGGCACCCAGCGACGCGTTGGCAATCGAGCGGTTCTTTTTGCCGCGCTTGGCGGTGCGGAAGTCTTTTTTGAGGCGTTCTTCCACCTCCTGCAATTGCTCCAGCATCTCCCAGGTGCGGACCAGCATGGTACGGTAGTCGGTGTAAAGTTTCCGGTCGAGGGCCTCTTCGTTCACCGCATTCTGGATCGTAAACTCGATGGTAAGTTCTTCTCGCTTCCGCGATTTGTCGAGCGCAAAGAACGTAGCCTCAAAGGTCAGCGAGTCGAGCGGGTCCTGCACAAAATCGTAGTTGGGGGTCCAGATGAACTCGTACTGGTTGTCGGTATTGCGCACCAGCGCATCTTTCGGAAAGTTCGGCTGGTTGGTCACGAAGTCGAACGCCTGGATGTCGTCGTCGCCGTTCGGGTCCGAGAGGTAAAATTTGAGGTTGATCGTGACGTCTTCTTTTGAACTGACGCGGGTGGATTTCGGTGCCACCGAGATGGAAGGCGGCAGGTCCATTTGCGTAGCGGCCAGCTTCAGCGTGCCTTGGGTCCGGGCCTTGGCGGGCTGGTCTTCCACGTAGAATTCCATTTCGATGGGTTCGCGTTTCAGCGCGTTGAACTGCGTGATGGACGGCCTCCAGCTCACCTCTCCCTGGGCCGAGAGCTTCATGCCTTCGGGCATTTTCGTCGGAATCGGCACGAACACAATGGGGTCTTCGTCTTCGTCGTAGACTGTACCGGCCTCAATCTGGTAGGTATTCTGAGTATTGTACTGTACGTAGAACGGCTTCAGCTCGCCCGCCACGGGGGAACGATTGGTATGTTTTACGACGATTTCGGCTTTTTTCACCACCTTTTCGTCGTTGGCGTTCCGGACTTCGAACAGCAGCGGAAACGCCTTTTCTTCTTCCAGCCGCCCCACCAGATCGTAGCCGGGCGTCCAGGTGAAATGGCCCGCCGAGTCGAGTTGAACGCCAGGTTGCGTGCCTTCGACCAGCCGGAACGTGTAAGGTGCCTGCCCTTGGGCTTTCACGTCGAACGAAAGCGTTTCGCCTTCGGCCACGGGTTCCAGCTCGGGTAACAGAAGATCCAGCTCCGGCGTGGGCGGGGTGTCGTGAGCCGAGTCGGCGGGGGGGGGTGTACTGGCGGAAAGGGTATCCGGGAGGATTTCGGGTTCCTGCGTTTGCGCCCAAAGCCCACAGGCGGGCAGCATCCCCCCGAGGATCAGGCTAAGAATCCATTTTCTCATCGTATTTCGTTGACTCTGCGATACAGACACTTCCTGGCAAAGCTCCGTTACCGCCAACGACAAAGATACAGCGGCATTTTACCCGTGCAACCCAAGCCGTCCGGAAACCGAAGCTTCAGCAAGTAAGAAAAGAATCAGTCGAAATACTGTCGATAGCGCGTGGTTTGCGAGTAAACGTTTTTGAGCATCGCGCGCGTGGGATCGTCGAGTGGCTGGTGGCGGCGGCCCATCACGTGCTCCACCATGTCCAGAAACTTGTCGAGCCGGTAAAGCGAAAAGCCGGTGCCCGGTCCTTCCGGATTCGCCCACGAGAACGAAGGGACAAATTTACCAGGATATCCCGCACCAAAAATATTGGCTCCGATGCCGACCACTGTTCCGGTGTTGAACATGGTGTTGATCCCGGCTTTGGAGTGATCGCCCATGATCAGGCCACAAAACTGCAGGCCGGCGTCCTCGAAGCGCTCGTCGGGGTAGCTCCAGACTTTGACGTTGCCGTAATTATTCTTCAGGTTCGAGGTGTTGGTATCGGCCCCCAGGTTGCACCACTCGCCCAGCACGGTGTTGCCGATGAAACCGTCGTGCGATTTGTTGCTGTTGGCAAAGAGTACCGAGTTGTTGATCTCCCCTCCCGCTTTGCAATACGGCCCCACGGTGGTGCCGCCCCGAATTTTTGCCGCAAAACTCACGGCTGCGCCCTCGCCCATGGCAAACGGCCCGCGGATGATGGCTCCTTCGTGGATCTGCGCATCGCGGCCCAGGTAGATCGGCCCTGGCTCGGCATTGAGAATTGCGGCTTTGATCTGCACACCCGGCTCCAGAAACACCTGATCGGGATGGTAGACGATGGTATGCGGGTCGGCAATGGGTGCAGAGCGGCGCCCGGCGGTCAGCAAGGCAAAATCGGCGGCGATCTCGTCGCCATTTCGTTGAAAAATGTGCCAAACCTTACGGATCACCGTGACGGGCGGAACGTGGGTACGCACGGTCCAGCCTTGCCGGTCGCCACGCAAAAGGGCTTCGACCTGCGCCCGGGTGCCGTGGGCAGCCAGCACCACGCCCTCTTGCACCAGCGCTTCGTGCGGGGCAAGCGAGCCGAGCGCCTGTAGCAGCGACGGATGCGCGCAAACCGCTCCGTTCAGAAAACAGGCCAGGGCCTCGGCCGCCAGCGTGAAAGGATACAGTTTTTGCAGGTAAGGCTGAGTCAAGTGCCCACAGGCCTCGCCCAAGTGCCGCTCCCACTTTTCGTGCAGGGTCAGAATGCCCACCCTGACGCCACTCACCGGCCGCGTGTAGGTCAGCGGCAGCAGCGACGGGCGGATCACCGGATCGTCAAAGATTACATACTGCATAGGGGAGAAACAAAAAAAGCCTCCACGATGCGCATCGGGAGACTTTTGCTACATATTCTTGTAGAATTATCCTTTTCTGTACCGACGGTTGAATTTTTCCACCCGTCCGGCCGTATCCACGAATAGTTTTTTACCCGTGTAGAAAGGATGCGATGCCGAAGAAACCTCCACTTTGACAAGCGGATAGGTTTGTCCGTCTTCCCACTCGACGGTTTCGTCAGTTTGAATGGTGGAGCGCGTCATAAATTTGAAATCGCTCTGCATATCCCAAAAAACCACAGGACGGTAGTTGGGGTGAATATCTTTTTTCATAAGTCTGCCGGATAAGATTCACTGAACGGGCGGCAAAGTTAGCAAATCCCGATTAGTCTTCCAACGTGCCCCTCGGATAAATACTTTTTTAATAAATCCATAACCCTAAGCAGCACATTTCCTTGCTTTTCCGTCGTTACTATTGAGGCGCAAAAAGTACACTCCGGTGGGTAAGCGCCTCAATAGTAATCAGATAATCCTTCTACCTTTGCCACCGCGCAGCTTGGTTATGAAGAACATATACAAGTCCGGCCTGTTTTTTTGCCTGCTCATTACGCTCCTTGCCGCTTGGAGGTCGCCAGCTCGGGTCAACCAATTTACCGCATCTTACTACAACGAAGGCGTTCGTCTGGACTGGAGTCTTGCCGAAAACGATGTCAGTCAATTTGAACTGCACCGGAAAGATGACGACGATCAGACCTATTCTAAGGTGACCAACGTGTCGCCCAACCTTTCGGGGCAATACCATTACCTGGACAAGGGCTTGTACGAAGACGAGCTTTTTCTGAACGAACTGGAATACCGCCTCACGGCCATTCACGATTCCAGTCAGGTTTTTTACTATACTACCATTTCCAGTGCTCCGACGGCTTTTGAACGGTCGTGGGACAGCATTAAATCCATGTTTCGTTAATGACGCCTTCTACCGTACACCGCCTGCTGGGCCACCGTCAGACGCTCGACAAAATTCGCCGCATCGCCTACGAGATTTACGAGCATAATTATACGGAAGAACGCATTGTGCTGGCGGGCATCCGCGGCAACGGCTATCCGCTGGCCCAGATGCTGGCGCAAAATCTGCTGGAAATTTCGCCCCTTCAGCCGATAGTGGCCCAATTGTCGCTCGACAAAGACGCACCGCTGGAAAGTGACATTACGCTCGACATCAACCCGAAGGAGATCGAAGGGTGTTGCATTGTGCTGGTCGACGACGTGCTGAACACAGGCCGTACGCTGGCGTACAGCCTCCATCCGTTCCTAGATTTCCATCCGCTGAAAAAGATTCAGGTAGCGGTGTTGGTAGACCGGGGGCATAAGAAATTTCCCGTGGCACCCGATTTTGTCGGCTATACGCTCTCGACTACCCTGCAGGAACACATCGACGTTCGCCTGGAAGAGAACGATTTCGGTGTTTACCTGAAATAGGCATCGGCCTCGACCAATCCGAAAAGAAATTCCACAAAACGGTTCGGTGACCGAAAATTTATCGACCTTTAGCTTCAGCTATGGGATGGGCACCTTATTCGTTCGTACGGATTGCCATTTTTTTTGCGCTCGGCATCCTGCTGGGTATGTACCTGGACGCGCCCTGGTACGTAGGGGCCGCCGTCACGGCAATTGCCTTAATCACCTATTGCGCACTTCTCTTTGGCCTTAACAAAACCCAGCGACTCGACTACCGCGGTGGGTTGGGCCTGGCAGGATTGGTCGCCGTTGCCGGCGTGGGGATGATCCGTCTCCATCAGACCACCGCCCTCAACACCCCGCAGCACCTTTTCCATCGCTACGCGCAGGTAGAAGCTTACGAAGTCGTCCTTAATGCACCGCCCCGCCACTTCCCGACGTATACACGTGCAGAAGTACAGGTGCCCCGCGTGCGTACGGAAGGGCAATGGCAGGCGACGGAAGGCAAACTGCTGTTGTACCTGCCGGCCGACTCGGCCGCGCGCAGTCTGGTGTACGGCGACGTGCTGCTGGTAAACGGCACTCCCGATACCTTGCGCCCCCCGATGAACCCCGATGCGTTCGACTTCCGGGCGTGGCTGCATCAGAAACAGATTCTGCTCGAAGGGCGGGCACGCGAAAGCGAGTGGCTGCGGATGGGCTATGCGCCCCCTCATCGGCTTCTGGCCTGGGCCGACCACGCCCGGCGCAGTGCGGCACAACAAATTTTGCGTTACTTCCCCCATCGCGAGTCGGCCATCATCGCCCAGGCCCTGATTCTGGGCGTGCGCGACGAGCTCAGTTCTTCGTTGCGCGCGCGCTATGCCGCCGCCGGGGTCATGCACGTACTGGCGGTCTCCGGCCTGCACGTCGGCATCATCTACGAAGCGCTCCTGCTGGCGCTGGGTTTGCTGTTCCGGCCCTGGCGGGAGACCAAACGGTTCGAAAAACTTTCGGTCGCTTTTGCACTTTTGCTGCTCTGGCTTTACGCGTTTCTGACCGGACTGACGCCGTCGGTGCTGCGGGCGACGGTGATGTTCTCGGTATTTGGGATCGGTTCGTTGCTCGGTCGCAAGGCACTTTCGTACAACAAATGGGCTTTTTCGGCCTTTCTGCTGCTGTTTTTCAACCCCTGGTGGCTGGTCGACGTGGGGTTCCAGCTTTCGTTTCTAGCGGTGCTGGGCATTCTTTATCTGTACGACGACATTAATGCGCTGGTCGCGCCGCGCTTCCGAACCACGCAGTACCTCTGGAAAATGGTGTCGGTGACCACGGCCGCCCAGCTGGCCACCTTTCCGCTGTCGCTGTACTACTTCCACCAGTTTCCACCCTATTTTCTGCTGGCCAACCTGGTTGTGCTCCCGCTGGTGAGCATTCTGGTGGTGCCGGGCCTGTTGGTTTTCCTGTTCATCGCGTGGGTGCCGCTGCTGGCACCGGCAGGAGGCTGGGTTCTCAGCTATCTTATTGTAGGTATGAATCACCTGCTGGACTGGCTCAACTTACTTCCCGGGGCGGTGCAAGAAGGAATTTTCCTGTCGCCCGCCATGCTGGTGCTGCTGTATGCCCTCATTGTATTGCTCCTGGCCTTCATCGCGCGCCGCGAAATGCGCTGGTTGACCAGCGCCATGGCGATGTTGCTGCTCCTGTGCGGCCTGTGGGTGTACCGCGCCTGGGAACGAGCCCACCAGTCGCGCGTGGAGTGGTACAGCTTCCCGTACCATACGGCCCTGGGAGTGATGCGCGGGCAACACGCGTTGCTGATCGCCGACTCGACGTTGCTGCAACGCCCCGGCACCCTCCACTACCAACTCGACGACCATTTTTACAACTGCGGCATCCGGCGCACCGACACGCTGACGTGGCAGGAGGCAACTGACCGGGGGCTTCTGCGCCCGACCGAAGCGGGGCCGTTGCTCGTCTGGCAAGGCGAAACGTTTCTGCTGGCCCAAAATCCCTACGCCACGCTGGCCGACTCGGCGGCAGTAGATTACCTGGTCGTGACCCGGAGGGTGGCCTGGCAGTGGGAGCGGTTTTCCACACAACTTCGCTTTCGCCATCTTCTCCTGAGCGGCACCTACACATTTCCGCGTCAGACGCCGCTGTACGAGCCTGCCTTGCAGGCCCACGACCTCTCCCGGCAGGGGGCCTGGCTGCACGAGCCGCGCGAATGATGCCGCTTTTCCGGCCGATCCCGTACTTTTACAGACGGAAATCCGCGCTTTTGAGCCCACACCCGGGGCGACGCTTCCCGGTGCGCCGGAAAGATCCGTCACACATCGGTCACTGCGCCCGCGCGATTCCCGTACTTTACGAAGAACTGGCCCCAGGCTTTTCAGTAACCTACAACGCATGAAACAAGAAAAACTGGTGATCGGACGTGTGGACTGCATCGACTTGCCGGAAATGAACGTCGAAAACGTGCTGGCGAAAGTCGATACCGGTGCCTACACTTCCTCGATCCACTGTTCGGAGATCCACCTTTCGGAACGTGACGGCCGCCCGCTTCTCTGTTTTCACATCCTCGACGAGCGGCACACCGACCTGGAAACACGCGAGTTTCAAACCGAAAAGTTTGAACAGAAAGTCATCAAAAATTCGTTCGGTCAATCGGAAGAGCGCTACATCATCACCACGGTGGTGCGCATTTTCGACCGGGAGTTCGAGACGGCGTTCTCACTCTCGAACCGGGCCGACATGCGCTACCCCATTTTGCTGGGGCGCAAGTTTCTGAATAAGCAATTTGTGGTCGACACTGCCCGAAAAAACGTCTCTTACAAACGCAAACTCAAAGCGGCGGAACGCAGCCGTGCGAAAGCTAACCGCTGATTTCTCTTATGCAAACCATTCGTATCGGCACCCGTGGCAGCCAACTGGCCCTCTGGCAGGCGCATCACGTCGCCGACCTCCTGCGCGACGCGGGACTCGCGCCCGAGATTGTGACCATCGAAACCAAGGGTGATAAAATTCTGGACGTGTCGCTCGCTAAAATCGGCAGCAAAGGCGTGTTTACGCAAGAACTGGAAGACGGACTGCGCGACGGTTCCATCGACATTGCCGTCCACAGCGCCAAAGACATGCCCTCGCAACTTCCCGACGATCTGGAACTGATCGCGTTTACGGAACGCGAGCTGGCTGGCGACGTGCTGGTCAGCGCCCTGCCCGACGTGCGGCTGGACGACCCAAGCCGTCGGCTGGTGGTGGGCACCTCGTCTACGCGCCGCCGCGCCATTCTGCGTCGCTTTTACCCTCACGTAACGCTCGTCGACATGCGGGGGAATTTACAAACGCGCATGCGCAAAATGGCTGAAGGCCAATGCGAGGCCCTGTTGCTGGCCTATGCTGGCGTCCACCGCATGGGTTACGACGACCACATCGCCGAGATGCTGCCCCTCGACCCGTTTACGCCCGCCGTGGGGCAAGGCAGCGTAACAATCGAAGCGGCCACCACGCTGGACGCTACCGTGCGGGAACAAATCCGGCAGGCCGTTAACCATCCGGCTACCGAAACGTGCCTGCGCGCCGAGCGTGCCTTTCTGCGGCGATTGCAGGGCGGTTGCAGCATTCCCGTATTCGGGATGGCGCGGTGGGACGAAAACCAGATTGTGCTTTCTGGCGGCATCGTCAGCCTGGAGGGCGACGAGTTTTTGCGGGAAGAGGCACAGGAGGCGCCACAAGCCGCCGAAGCCCTGGGCATTCGCGTGGCAGAACGGCTTTTGGCGCGCGGAGCGGACCGGATCTTACGCCAGATTCGCCATTCGCTTTCCTGATGTTTTCGGGCAATCCGTTACTTTAGCATCCTGATTAACAACCTTCTATGCGACGAATTCTCGTAATCGTGGCGCTTTTCGCGCTTTGTACTTCCTGCAGCAGTCTCTTCTCCCGGCAAAAGAAAGAGGAGGTGGTCACCATCAAAACACGTTTGGGCGACATCCACCTCATTCTGTTTGACGACACGCCGCAGCACAAAGACAACTTTCTGAAACTGGCGCGCACAGGCTTTTACGACGGCACGACCTTTCACCGGGTGATCGACGATTTCATGATCCAGGGCGGTGATCCCAATACCAAAGACGCCAATCCTGACAACGACGGAACGGGCGGACCGGATTACAAACTCAACGCCGAAATTCGTTCGAACCACAGGCACATCCAGGGAGCCATAGCGGCCGCACGCCAGGGCGACAACGTCAACCCAGATCGCATGTCGAGCGGTTCACAGTTCTACATCGTCGAGAAAATCGACGGCACGCCCTTTCTCGACAACAAGTACACCGTCTTCGGACAGGTGATCGGCGGTATGGAGGTGGTGGAAAAGATCGCCGAAGTTCCCAAAGACCGACGCGACCGCCCCACCGAAGACGTGAAGATGGAATTGGAAGTGAACAAAATGAGCCACAAGGCCATGGAGAAAAAGTTCGGCTACATCTTTCCGGAAGACGAGAAGAAGTAGTTCATCCGGTTCGTTTTAGATTCTGTTTTCGTTGACGCCACGGGAAGCCATCGCCAGCACCACGGGAAGCGCTTTCGCCGTACGCAATGGACATCAAAGCCGCGCTTGTAAGCAAAGGCTTTTTTATAAGTAATTGATAACTCCCTCCCATGAAAAAAGTACTGATCACCGGAGCCAACGGTCTGCTGGGCCAAAAACTGGTGCGGTTGCTTTCTGAAACCGGTAATTACCACACCATCGCTACGTCGCGCGGCGAAAGCCGCCTTTCGGAAGCCTTGCCCCGCGTGACGTATCAGGCGCTCGACATCACCGACCGGACGGCCGTGCTGGCCCTGTTCGACGAGCAACAGCCCGATTATGTGGTCAATACCGCCGCCATGACCAACGTCGATCAGTGTGAAAGTGACCGGGAAGGGTGCATCGCGCTCAACGTGGACGCGGTTGCGTACCTGATTGAAGGCTGCCAGAAGCACAACGCGTTTCTGCTGCACCTGTCGACCGATTTTATCTTTGATGGCGAAGCGGGTCCGTACGACGAAACCGCCACGCCTAATCCGCTCAGTTTCTACGGCCAAAGCAAGTGGGATGCGGAGAAGTTGGTAGAAGCCAGCGGGTTGCGCTGGGCCATTGGCCGAACCGTGCTGGTGTATGGCTTAGTGCCGCAGATGAGCCGGTCCAACATTGTGCTGTGGGTGAAGAAAAGCCTGGAAGACGGCAAAGACATTCACGTGGTGGACGACCAATGGCGCACGCCGACGCTGGCCGAAGACTTGGCTCAGGGCTGTGAACTGATTCTGCGCCACGACGCAACCGGCATTTTTCACCTGTCGGGCGACGAACTGATGACGCCCTACGAGCTGGCACTCCGCACGGCACGGGCGTTCGGTCTCAACGAAGCGCTCATTCACCAGACCGACGGTTCCCGTTTTACACAACCTGCCAAACGGCCGCCCCGCACCGGATTCATTCTGGACAAAGCCAAGTCGCAGCTTGCGTATCGCCCGCATTCGTTTGAAGCGGGACTGCACCTGCTCGAACAGCAACTCACCGGGAAAGCGGTGATCTGATAGAACAATTTTCGCGTTTCGTCGTAGGGAAACGTGTACCTTTCGGTCAAAAGCCCGCTTTGCTCCGTTCACTTTTACGATCGATCCGACAGTGGGGAGGCTTCACCCAACGACAAGCGCGCGGCACGCTGGCGCTGTTGCTCATCATGGTCGTATGCGTAGGAATCATGGCCTGGAGCAATCACTTCTGGTCCGTGCCCGACGAAGTAATTTCGGAAGCCGACCGACACCAGCTCGATAGCCTGGTGGCCGTGCTGAACCGACCGAAAGAAGCAACCGCCCCGACGACACGCCAACGATCCGTCCGGCGTCCGTTGGCGCTGTTTCCCTTCAATCCCAATACCCTTTCGGCCGACTCGCTGCAACTGCTGGGATTTCCGGGATGGCTGGCCCGGCGCACAATCAATTACCGCTCGAAAGGTGGGCAGTTTCGCATCAAAAGCGACCTGAAACGCCTCTACGATTTTCCCGATACGCTCTACACGCGGCTGTACGCTTACATCGACCTGCCCGAAAGACGCGACCAGCCGACAGCCTCGACCGAAACGAAATACGAGGCCCGACCGACACGCGATTTTGAGCGGTCGACGCAACCGTTGTCCGAACCGCTGACGGCGTTCGACCTGAATACGGCCGACACCACGCAACTCCAGAAAGTGCGCGGCATCGGGCACGTCCTCTCGAACCGGATTGTGCGGTTCCGCACCGTGATGGGTGGGTTTGTCAGTCTGGATCAGATGAACGAAGTCTGGGGGTTATCGGATGAGGCACGCGCAGAACTGCTTCGCTACGCGCGCATCGCGCCCGATTTCCGGCCCCGTCCCCTTCTGATCAACCGGGCACCGGCCGACTCGCTGGCCCGTCACCCGTACATTCACAAGGGGCTGGCGCGCGTCATTGTCAGCTACCGCGAACAGCACGGCCCTTACCGGCATGTGGAAGACCTGCGCAATATCCGCATTCTGAAAGAAGAAGAGTACCTGAAACTTGTTCCCTACGTGTCCGTAGAGGAATAATTGCACGCACGCCGCGTACCTCCCCGTCGCAGGAAATCTTTCAAAAAGAAGTATTTTGCAAATCCGTACGTGTAGATCAGGTGCAAAGCCCGGTCTGCGCTCATTCTGTTTCAGTTATGGCAAAAGATAAAATAGAAGCTCAGGTCAGCATCAAGAACCGGAAAGCCTCTTTCGAATACGAATTTCTGGATACTTACACCGCGGGTATCCAACTCAAGGGAACGGAAATCAAGTCGATCCGGCAATCGAAGGTCAACATGCAGGACGCGCACTGCGTGTTCAACGGCGACGAATTGTTTGTGGTCAATCTGCACATCTCTCCCTACACCGAAGGCACGCACTACAACCACGAGCCCAGGCGGCAGCGCAAGCTACTGCTCAAACGTACGGAACTGCGCCGCCTGCACGAGCGGGTGGAAGAAAAAGGGCTGACCATTGTGCCGACGCGCCTGTTCATCAACGACCGAGGGCTGGCCAAACTCAACATTGCGCTGGCGCGTGGTAAGAAGCTGTACGACAAGCGGGAATCGATCAAAGAACGCGATACGCAACGCGAGCTGGACCGGATGCGCTTCTAAACCAGCACCTTAAGTACCACAATTCTGCGGCTGTTTTTTCTTTCTCCCTCTATTTATTACACTTTCTGCCAGCGCGTACGATTGGGCAATACACGCCCCGTCTGTAAGTTAACAGCCCACATTGTCCCCCTTCCCGCATGTCCATTACCGGAATTTGTCAGCATAGCTTGGCGGCTGTCAAAGCAGAGCCTTCACACCAAAGTGAGCTGGTCACCCAGCTCTTGTTCGGGGAGTGTTACGAAGTAATTTCGGCCGATCTGGGAGGCGACTGGCTGCGTGTGCGCACCGCCTTCGAGGGGTACGAAGGGTGGGTCCATACACAGCAACATGCACCGTATCCGGCCCGTGAATACAAGTTTCTGACCACCCATACGCCTACGTTTGTAGCCGATCCTGTGGCTTGCCTGCGTTCGGGCGATCGTTGCTTTCCCGTGGTGGCCGGAAGCATCCTGCCGTTCTACGATGCGGGCAAAGCCAAAGTGGGCGACCAAACGTTTTATTATGCGGGGCAGGTGCAACGGGCCGAAGCGCCGGGGACGTGGGACGTGCTTTCGCAAACGGCCCTCTCTTATCTGAAAGCGCCTTACCTCTGGGGTGGACGCTCCCACTTCGGCATCGACTGCTCAGGTTTCACACAACAGATTTTTCGGCGGTGTGGCTATACCCTGCCACGCGACGCCTGGCAACAGACTGCCTGCGGGACGCTCGTCGAGACGTGCGCCCTGGCCCAGCCCGGCGATCTGGCCTTTTTTCACAACGACGCCGGCCGCGTTACGCACGTAGGGGTGGTCTGGACCGAAGGGATGATACTGCACGCCCACGGCGAAGTTCGTTTCGATCGGCTGGAAGAGACGGGGCTCTACCACCTGGAACGCCGCCGCGTTACGCACAAGTTAAATTCGGTAAAAAGAATCTTGCGCGTTTGAAGAAACAAAATTACGTACGTAATTTTACTAGAAACGCAAACGTTTTCTTGTAAAATCCGAACTCTATGGGTAGAAAAGTGCTAGTGCTTAACCAGGACTACACGGCCCTGAGTATCTGCAACGTACCGAAGGCATTTTTGCTGGTGTACATGGAGAAAGCCGAACTGATTTCGGAGGCGAAAGATGCGGTGCTGCGGACCGTCAACCGTGCGTATCCGATGCCTTCTATCATCCGGCTGAACCAGTACGTCAACATTCCTTACAGGGGCAGCGTGATGCTCAGCCGCCAGAACGTATTCAAACGCGACAACTACACCTGTCAGTACTGCGGCTCTCACAAAGATCTGACGATCGATCACGTGATTCCGCGTTCGCGCCAGGGGAAATCGTCGTGGGACAACCTGGTGACGGCCTGTAAACAATGTAACTCCCGCAAAGGCGACAGCACGCCGGAAGAGGCCATGATGCCCCTGCGCCAGGTACCGTTCAAACCGTCGTTCGTCGTATTTCTCCGCGACTTTTCCGGCAGAATCGACGACAGTTGGTTGCTCTACCTGGGTCAGCGTCGGAAATACCGGGCCTAAAGTCCTCAGCAAGCGATACTGAGGACTTTTTTTGTGTCTACGGTTCCCGAACCGGGTTAACTCGGCTTAGTGTGCGACCTCGTGGGAAATGGCTCCCCGGATGCGGATCAGCTGCAGCAACAGGCCTTCGAGGCGGTCGAGGTGGAGCATGTTTGCCCCGTCCGAAAGCGCTTCGCCGGGGCGGGGATGTGTTTCGATGAACAGCCCATCGGCCCCAACGGCAATCGCGGCTTTGGCAATGGTTCCGATCAGGTCGGGTTGCCCGCCCGTGACACCGGACGTCTGGTTCGGACGTTGCAGCGAGTGGGTGCAATCCATTACAACCGGCACGCCGATCTCTTTCATGTCGACGATGTTGCGGAAGTCGACGACCAGATCAGAGTAGCCAAACGAATTGCCACGCTCCGTCAGGATCACCGTAGCCTCGCTCGTCTGCCGGATTTTGTCGACGGCGAAGCGCATGGACGCTCCCGAGACAAACTGCCCTTTTTTGACGTTGACGACTTTGCCCGTGGCCCCGGCTGCCAGCAGAAGTTCGGTCTGCCGACACAAAAACGCCGGAATTTGCAACACGTCGACATAGGGAGCGGCCAGGGCAGCTTCGCTCGCTTCGTGGATGTCGGTCACCACCGGCACCTCAAAATACTGCCCCGCCTCGCGCAGAATTTCCAGTGCCGTCTCGTCGCCAATGCCTGTAAACGAGTCGAGGCGCGTCCGGTTGGCCTTGCGGTACGACGCCTTCAGAATCCACGGAATTGCCAGCCGGTCGGTGATGGTTTTGAGCCGTTCGGCCACTTCAAACACCAGGTCACGACTTTCGACCACACAGGGGCCCGCCATCAGGAAAAAATTGCCCGAATCGGTATGTTTCAGGTTAGAGAGGTGTAGCATAAGGGAGAAGTTTGATTCAACCGCGGCAAAGGTAAGCGAACCCGTGGGCCCGGAAAGCCTCGGAGAACGTTCTTTATTCGTGCACAAATGGGTACTTTTAGCCCCATTTTACCATTTCACAGTCTTATGAACTTTTTCAGCAAGGCCCCCCGCCCCCTTCTTCTGCTGTTTTTTCTTCTGGTAACCGCTGTGGCCTCGGCTCAACCCGCACAACCGCCTCGGCTCGTGGTAGGCGTCGTAGTCGATCAGATGCGCGCCGATTACCTCCGCCGGTTTGCCCCCCTGTTTGGAGAAGACGGATTCAAGCGGCTGATGCGCGACGGCTACGAATTTCGCAATACGCACTACAACCACATTCCGACCTACACCGGCCCGGGCCACGCGTCCGTCTATGCCGGCGCACCGCCCGCCCAGCACGGCATCGTCGCCAACGACTGGTACCAGCGCGAAATCGGGCGTACGCTCAACTGCGTAGAAGACACCACGGTGACGGCCGTGGGAGGAGATCCGAGCGAAGGTCAGGTCTCACCGGCCAATCTGCTGGCCACCACCATCACCGACGAGCTGCGCCTCGCCACTAATTACCGGGGAAAAGTCGTGGGCGTTTCCCTGAAAAACCGGGGTGCGGTGCTGCCGGCCGGTCACGCTCCCAACGGTGCGTACTGGTACGACGGCACGACCGGCAACTTCATCACCAGCACGTACTACACCCCAAAATTACCCGCCTGGGTCGACGCCTTCAACCAACGGAAACTGGCCGACCAGTACATGAACCAAACGTGGGGCTTGCTGGCCGCCCAGGAACACTACCTGGCCGGCAACGACGACGACGCCCCGTACGAGATGCTGTACAAAGGCGCAAAAAAGTCCGTGATGCCCTATAACCTCAAAAAGCTCCGCAAAGACAACGGCAACCTGGCGGGCCTGTACGTCACTCCGTTCGGCAACACGATTGTGGCAGAAATGGCGAAAGCCGCCGTAGCCGGAGAACAGTTGGGGCAAGACGACGTGCCCGATTTCCTGGCGGTGAGCTTCTCGTCGACCGACTACGTGGGGCATTACTACGGACCGCAGTCGCTGGAACTGGAAGATACCTACGCGCGCCTCGACCGCGACCTGGCCGACTTACTGCACTACCTGGACGAAACCGTAGGCGAAGATCACTACACGTTGTTCCTGACCGCCGACCATGCCGCCATCGACAATCCGCGCTACTTGCAGGAGCGCCACTTCCCCAGTGGCTTTGTCGACTACGACGCCATGACCGACAGCCTCCAGAACTTCCTCCGTGCCCGTTTCGACGCGGCCGAAGCCTTACTTTCGATCAGCAACGACCAGATTTACCTGGACCGTGCTTTCTGGAACCAACAGGAAACGTCGCTGGCCGAAGTGCAAGCCGCTCTGGTCGACTACCTCTCCGGTTGGGAGGGCGTTCGTGCCGTTTTCACCGGGCCGCAAATGTTGTATCAGGAATATACCGAAGGCCAGCCCGCCATGCTACAGAACGGCTACTTCTACAAGCGCTCGGGCGATCTGCTGGTGCTGCTCCAACCCGGCTGGCTCGGCAAGCTCAACATTGCAACGACCCACGGCTCCGGCTACACCTACGATACCCACGTGCCGCTGCTCTGGTACGGGGCCGGTGTACCGTCGGGCGCCACCGTGCGGCATTGCACCATCTACGACATTGCCCCGACACTTTCGCTACGCCTGGGCACCAAGCCGCCGTCGGCCGCCATCGGCCTACCGCTGGAAGAGTTGTTTAGAAAGTAAGTCGGGAGCCAATCACCGCGTTTGGTGGCAATAAGGCTTCGTGTAAAATGACTATTGAACCTTCAGATGCTTGGTTGCTTCAAGCAAGCTTTCACACGGAGAGCAAAGGCCAAGGGTTAAAATTGATTGACTTGATAGCATACGTCGATTATGTAAATCATGCTATCATGACTTTCTATGAAGTTGAACAAGGGCTGAAAAATTGATTGTGCTCGGATTGGTGAAAGAAGGTGGAGGCCGCCTGAACACAACCGCTTCATGCAAGGCGTGGTGGAACCAGAAATTCGCTAGCCAGCAACGGGCGTATGTGTTGACAGCACTTCAGCTCATTGCATTGTTCCTGAAAAATTCAGTCAAGGAATCGACTAAAGTTCACACGAACGAAGAGCTATTTGATAAAGCTGTAAAAGATTATTTAGAGAGGTAAAATGCGATGAAAAGTAGCCTCACTATGACCAAGCGGTATCTCGCAGAAAGAAGTAAAACCGACGGTAAATTTCGTGCAACAACGCATGACAGGTCCGTGCCTGTGACTTCCCCCCCTCACATCCTCTACTTCTTACTCCGAAATTCGGTGGGTGAGACGCCTTCTTGTTGTTTAAAGACCCGGCTGAAGTAGCTCACGTTGCTATAACCCACTTCCATCCCGATTTCGCTGACGGAACGGTCGGGGTCGCAGAGCAGCTGCTTGGCTTTGCGAAGTCGCTCCTGCGTGACAAATTCCATGGGCGTCAGGCCCAGTTCGTTTTTGAAGCTGCGGTAGAAGTGCGGGGCGCTCATGCAGGCCTGTTCGCTGATCTGCTCTACCGACAGGGTTTCGTGCAGGTGGCTCCGGACGTACTCGACCGCCCAGGCCAGCCGGTGCGAGGTGGCTTTTTGCGCAGCCCGTTCTACCAGCATTTCCCGTGCCTGCGTCTGGAGCAGACGCACGATCAGCTCGCGCAGCATCTGCCGTGTAAACAGCTCGCGGGCGGGGTGCTCTTCCCGAAACAGCGACACCAACCGCAGCAGCGTCTGGTACAAGCCTTCGTCGTTCGAAAAGTGGAAATTGGGGTGATCCATCTCCCAGGTCTCGCCCGTCTCGGCGCGGGGGTAAAATTCGTTGAGCAGCACCAGCGTCTCGCGGATCAGATCGCCCGACAGCGCCAAGGCCAGGCAACGCGTCGGATTTTCGGCCGTGGCCTCCGGAAAGTCGATGTACATGGGACCGCCCGCCGGCATCACGAGCGACTGCCCCGGAAAAAATTCAAAGGCGGGTTCGCCCTCCAGATGCATCACTTTTTTGCCCGTGACCATGCTGGTCAGCACCGGAGCATCGAACCGAAGCGAGACCCACTCGGCATACTGCTGCGTATCGTAGATGTTAAGCTCGGCCTGGCTGGTGGCGAAACAACGGCGATTTTCCACGAGCGTATCGAGGGCAGGATGCCGCAGATCGGTAAGGGTTTTAAGGCTGCTCATGTGCTGGAGAGAGTTAGGTAGGTGGCTCCAAACAGAATGATAGAATCCTGCCAAAGGAGGATAGGATGTGTCAACCAATCTAACGAAATAATCTCGATAATGCATGCATTGTTTCACCAAAAACACCTACTACCAATGGCACACGACACCATGGAGGCGCCCAGCAAAACGCTCAAGGAACGCCCTAGTTTCAAAGAAAAGTACGATAACTACATCGGTGGAAAATTTGTAGCCCCGGTCAACGGCGAATATTTCGACAACCCCTCTCCCATCGACGGGAAAGCCTTTACCAAAATCGCCCGCTCGCAGAAGGAAGACATTGAACTGGCGCTGGATGCCGCCCACAAGGCGTTTCCGCAGTGGAGCCGCACCTCGGCCACGGAGCGGTCGAACATGCTGCTGAAGATCGCCGACGTCATGGAGCAGAACCTGGATCTGCTGGCCCGCATCGAAACGGTCGACAACGGTAAGCCCATCCGCGAAACCTCGGGGGCGGACATTCCGCTCTGCATCGACCACTTTCGTTATTACGCGGGTGTGATCCGTGCCGAAGAGGGTTCCATCAGCGAACTGGACATGAACACCATTTCCATCAACGTGAAGGAACCGCTGGGCGTGGTCGGGCAGATCATCCCGTGGAACTTCCCGCTGCTGATGGCTTCCTGGAAAATGGCCCCCGCCCTGGCCGCCGGCAACTGCGTAGTGCTGAAGCCCGCCGAGCAAACGCCGGTGAGCATTCTGGTGCTGATGGAGTTGATTCAGGGCATTCTGCCCGATGGGGTCATGAACGTTGTCACCGGCTTTGGCCCCGAAGCGGGTAAACCCCTGGCCTCGTCGAAACGGATCGCGAAAGTGGCTTTTACCGGAGAGACGACCACCGGGCGACTGATCATGCAGTACGCGTCGGAGAACCTGATTCCGATCACGATGGAGTTGGGCGGCAAGTCGCCGAACCTCTTTTTCCCCAGCGTGATGGACGCCGACGACGAGTTCTTCGAGAAAACGCTGGAAGGTGCCACCATGTTCGCCTTTAATCAGGGCGAGGTCTGCACCTGTCCGTCGCGGATTCTGGTGCACGAAAAGATTTACGACAAGTTTATGGAACGGGTCATCGACCGCGTGAAAACCAAAGTGAAGATCGGCAACCCGCTCGACATGGAAACCACGATGGGCGCGCAGGCCTCGAACGATCAGTTCGAAAAAATTCTTTCGTATTTCGACATTGGCCGGAAAGAAGGGGCCGAAGTGCTGACTGGCGGGCAGGCCAAACGCATCAACAGCGGACTGGAAAACGGGTATTACGTCGAACCTACGCTGCTGAAGGGCCACAACAAAATGCGCGTTTTCCAGGAAGAGATTTTTGGACCGGTGGCCTCGGTCACCACGTTTAAAAACACGGAAGAGGCGCTTGCCCTGGCCAATGACACACTCTACGGCCTCGGCGCTGGCGTCTGGACCCGCGACATGCACGAAGGCTATACCGTGCCGCGTGCCATTCAGGCCGGGCGCGTCTGGGTCAACTGCTACCACCTCTATCCGGCCCATGCGCCGTTCGGTGGGTACAAAAAATCAGGTTTCGGGCGGGAAACCCACCTGATGATGCTGGATCATTACCGGCAAAACAAGAACATGCTGATTTCTTACAATAAGAATCAGGCTGGTTTATTCTAGTGGTATGTCTGAACAACGACCGTCAGGAGGCTATGGGTTTCCTGACGGTTTTTTTGTTGCATCGGCTCAACGGCGCAGGAGAAGCAACGCGAGTCCCAGGACCGTCGTGACCAGAATGACTCCCCAGATGAGCCATTCTTTGAGCCGGTGTGGCGGGAAAGGCAGGTTGCCTTCTGAGTTGACCCACATGCCCGCAAAGGCATAGAGTGCGACCAGCAGACAGGCAATTCCTAGTTTATTTTTGACCATATAAAACGAAATACGGTAATGGAAGCAGCACGGATCGACATCACGCCCAAAGCAACCCAGGTAGTAGATCAACTTCGTGAAAAACACGGAGCGCTGATGTTCCACCAGAGTGGTGGCTGTTGCGACGGCTCTTCACCCATGTGCTTCGAGAAGGGCGATTTTCGCATCGGCGAAAGCGACGTTTGGCTCGGTGCGGTGCATGGATGCGATTTTTACATGTCGGAAGACCAGTTCGAATACTGGAAACACACCCACCTGACAATCGACGTTACGCCGGGGCGGGGAGCCAGTTTTTCCCTGGAAATTCCGTTGGGAGTACGTTTCTTGATCCGCTCCCGGTTGTTTACGGACGAGGAAACAAAGCACCTCACGCCGGTTCACCAGGGTGAACATAACTAAAAAAAGGCTGTCAATGTTTATTGACAGCCTTTAAACGATCGGAAGACGATCTTAAATACACTGTAGGATCAAATTTTCGTAGAGCTCCTGCTTGCCGCTGATCTGCTTCGGCTCGCCGTTCTGGCGGCCCAGCTCACCCAGCGCTTCGAACGTCAGTTCACCCTTCTCGAATTTCGCGCCGTCGCCGCCGTCGAACGAAGCATAGCGTTCCTGGCGCATCTTCATGAAGTTGGTTTTGGTCATGAGCTTATCGGCAATCAACAGGCCCCGGGCGAAGGCATCCATGCCGCCGATGTGCGCGATGAACAGATCTTCCAGGTCGGTCGAATTGCGGCGCAGTTTGGCGTCGAAGTTCACACCGCCGGTCTGGAAACCACCTGCACCCAAAATCACCAGCATCACCTCGGTCAGTTCAAACAGATCGACCGGAAACTGGTCGGTATCCCAGCCGTTCTGGTAATCGCCCCGGTTGGCGTCGATGCTACCGAGCATGCCCGCATCGGCCGCGACCTGCAGTTCGTGCTGGAACGTGTGACTGGCCAGCGTGGCGTGGTTCGCTTCGACGTTGATTTTAAAGTCTTTCTCCAGGCCGTACTGACGCAGGAAACCGATCACCGTGGCCGAATCGAAGTCGTACTGGTGCTTGGTCGGCTCCATCGGTTTCGGCTCGATGTAGAATGTCCCCTGGAAGCCCTGTTTGCGGGCGTAATCGCGCGCCAGGCTCAGGAAACGTCCCAGGTGATCGACCTCACGTTTCATGTTCGTGTTGAGCAGTGACATGTACCCTTCGCGGCCGCCCCAGAACGTATAGCCAGCGCCGCCCAGCTCGATGGTCGCGTCGATGGCCTGCTTGACTTGCGTCGCGGCGTGCGCCACCACACCGAAATCGGGGTTAGTCGCCGCACCGTTCATGTAGCGCGGATGCGAGAACAAGTTGGCCGTTCCCCACAACAATTTCACGCCCGAAGCCTGCTGCTTTTCCTTGGCGTAGTCGACAATCTTGCGGAAGCGCTTTTCCGACTCGGCCAGGGTATCGGCTTCGTCGACCAGGTCGTAGTCGTGAAAACAGTAGAAAGGCGCGCCCAGCTTGGTGAAGAATTCAAACGCGGCGTCCATTTTGTCTTTGGCCTGTTGCACGGCATCGGTGGCCTGCAGCCACGGGAAATGCTTGGTGCCCGGACCGAAGGGGTCGCCCCCTGTATTGCAGAAGCTGTGCCAGTAGGCCACGGCGAAACGGAAATGGTCGCGCATGGTTTTGCCGGCGATTTGCTTGTCGGCGTCGTAAAATTTGTAGGCTAGCGGATTGTCCGAGTCAGGTCCTTCGTAACCGATGGTTCCAATGCCCGGGAAGTACTCTTTGTCTCCAATGATTGGCTTCATACGTGGTGTTTGCTATTTTGTACAGGGATGTGAGAGATAGTATGCTCGAAAAGTGGAAAGCAAGGTACAACCCTTCTTTCTTTGGTGCATCAAATATAGAGTTTTTCCTAAAAAAGGCTCCTGTATCGGTTGAAATCGCACTTTCTCTAAAACTGTTTTCTTTTTCATATATGATGGAAGAACCCCAACGCATTGCCGACCAGCTGTACCGGGCCTACGAAGGCGACGCCTGGCACGGCCCTTCGGTCTTCGCCCTGTTGCACGAGGTGCACGCTACACAAGCCACCACGCATCCTCTGCCGCAGACCCACAGCATCTGGGAGATTGTCCTGCACCTGATTACCTGGAATGATGTGATTGTTCGCCGCCTGCAAGGCGAAGCCTGCGATCCGACACCGCAAGAAGACTGGCCGCCGGTCCCGGAGCCGCAGGAGACGGCTTGGCAGCAGACGAAAGAACACCTTCTGCAAAGTTACCGGAGGCTCCATCGGGCCGTGTTGCAACTTCCGTCTGGGCACCTTGAGGCCACTACGCCCGGCAAGCCCTACGCGAACTACGTGCTGCTGCACGGTGCCCTTCAGCACGCCCTCTACCACGCGGGCCAAGTGGCGCTGTTGCGCAAAGCCGCAGTACATGAAGGGGATGGCTGATGCCGGGCATCATTCCCGCAATTCGGTGCTCACCTCTCCGATGGGTTTACTATTTTTGTGCCCCCATGAAACAACTTGATGCGCTCACCGCTATCGCGCCGGTGGATGGCCGATACCGGTCGCAAACCGAGTCCCTGGCCGCTTATTTTTCAGAGTTTGGCCTGATCCATTACCGGGTTCGGGTCGAAGTAGAGTACTTCCTGGCCCTGTGCCGCCTGCCGTTGCCGCAACTCCAGGATTTTCCGACCGAGAAGTACGACGCTCTACAAGAAATTTATACGGCATTTTCAACGGACGACGCCCGGCGCATCAAGGAACTGGAGCGCACCACGAACCACGACGTAAAAGCCGTAGAGTATTTTTTGCGTGAGCGGTGGGAAGCCCTGGGGTTAAGCGCCTACCAGGAATTTATTCACTTCGGCCTGACGTCGCAGGACATCAACAACACGGCGATTCCGCTGTCGTTGCGCGATGCGCACGCGGAAGTGTTGCAACCTGCCCTACAAGCGACGATCGATCTGCTGGAGGCACTGGCCGATCAGTGGCGCGATGTGCCCATGCTGGCCCGTACACACGGCCAACCTGCTTCGCCCACCCGGCTGGGGAAAGAGCTCCGCGTCTTCACTGCGCGACTGCGACACCAACTTGCTACGCTGGAGGCCGTGCCCTTCGCGGCTAAGTTCGGCGGTGCCACCGGCAACTTCAACGCCCACGCGGTGGCTTATCCGCAGGTCAACTGGCCCGCGTTTGCCAACCAATTTGTGGGAGCATTGGGCCTACAGCGCAGTTTCCCTACCACACAAATCGAGCATTACGACCACCTGGCGGCGTATTGCGATGCCTGGCGGCGGATCGATACCATTCTGATCGACCTGGATCGGGACGTCTGGCAGTACATTTCACTCGGGTATTTCAAACAGAAGCTGAGAGCCGGTGAGGTAGGTTCGTCGGCCATGCCCCACAAAGTGAACCCCATCGATTTTGAAAATTCGGAGGGCAACCTGGGCATCGCCAATGCGCTCCTGGAGCATTTTGCCGCCAAGTTGCCCATCTCCCGCCTGCAGCGCGACCTGACCGACTCGACCGTGCTGCGCAACCTGGGCGTGCCTCTGGCGCACGTGCTGATCGCCCTGCGTTCGTTGCAGAAAGGTCTCAACAAGCTGGAGCTACACCCGCAGCGCATCGAAAGCGACCTGACCGAAAATTTTGTGGTTGTGGCAGAAGCGCTGCAAACCATCCTGCGTCGCGAGAATTACCCCCACCCCTACGAGGCGCTGCGTTCTCTGACCCGCACCAACGAGGTGATTGATGCGGCGGCGTTTCATCGGTTCATCGACCAACTGGAGGTATCTGAGGCTGTAAAAGCGGAGATGAAAGCCATTACGCCCTTCAACTACACGGGCGTAGACGACAGCCTATCCTAACCCGCGGATTTGCCGTATACAGCATCGGGTCGAATGCGGCCCGATTTTCTGTATACACTTAAACCCTCCCTTTTCATACAATGGCAACTCCCGCAGTTCAGGCGCGCATCACACGCTTCATCATTGCGCTTGTGGTGGCCGTAATTTCCCTGATCGGGTATTACAGCACGACGCAATACAATCCCGTAACGGAAGAAAAACAGCACGTCAACATGACCGCCCAGCAAGAGATTGCAATGGGACTTCAGGCGGTTCCGCAAATGACACAGCAATACGGCGGTCTTTACCCTGACCAACAGGCACAAGCCCTGGTCGATCAGGTCGGCAACAAAATCGTGCAATCTACCGCCGCCCGCGACACGCCCTATGAGTTCGAGTTCCACCTGCTGGCCGATGAACAAACGGTCAACGCCTTTGCGCTACCCGGCGGACAGGTGTTCATCACTGCCGCGTTGATGAAACAATTCAGCACCGAAGACCAACTGGCGGGTGTGCTGGGGCACGAGATCGGCCACGTAGTAGCCCGTCATTCGGCGGAGCACATTGCCAAAGCGCGCCTGACGCAGGGCCTGACGGGCGCAGCGGTAATCGCCTCGTACGACCCCAGCCGCCCCAGCACCATGCGCACAGCCGCCGTGGCCGCAATGATCGGGCAGTTGGTCAACATGAAGTACGGACGCGACGACGAATTGGAATCCGACCGACTGGGCGTGCGGTTCATGGCGGAGTCGGGCTACGACCCAAACGCCATGATTCAAGTCATGGAGATTCTGGCAAAATCGGCCGGGGGCGCACGGCAACCCGAATTTTTCAGCACTCACCCCAATCCGCAAAATCGCATCGCGCAGATCAGAGAGGCCATTCAGGAATACGGCTATACGCTGAATCAGTAACTTTATTCGGAAGCAATAGCTTCTTTTGGCAAGGGGGACTCGTCGAGTTCCCCTTGTTCGTTTACCACCGGCGACAAACCTTCTTCGGGCAGAGCGCCCATAAAATCACCCGACCCCACCCGGCACTGTTTGATGCGTTTCCGAACGCGGCACGACCAAAACGGCCCGTTCCGAAAAGTCAGCAAAATCCGGTTGCCCATGTTGCTGAAAAAAGCGTACAGATCCGCATCACCATTCTCGTCGGGCAGCGCGATTACGTACTCAAAGCCCAGTTTCCGGGTATATTCTTCCACGCATTTGTTGCCGTACAGCACCTTGTGCGGTTTGTACTTTACAATTTGTAGAATGCGGGTTTTCTTGGCTTTCCGCTTGACGTTGTTGTCGCTCCACACGCTGCGGGTATTGGGCGTCTCGTGCGGATATTTCTTCTTCTTTCTGTGTTTAGTCTGGGCCATGGTAACGGCAGGTGCCATCAATAGCCCAGTCAGCACAATCAAGAAAAAAAGTCGAAGGAACCTTCCCATAACATCACATACAACATTCACAGTAACAGCGGCTTACCCTACAGTTTCTGTCCCTTCTTCCAGGGAAACCGCATTCGGTAACTAACCGGAACCGAGTTCAATTTCGTTTCTACGCGACAAACGAATCGATTCCGGTGCAATTGTATAGCTATCGATTTACTTCGTAGATAATCTTTTGATTTTCAGCAAAATCGTACAGCGTAAGCCGCCGCAAATTATAATAGCTGAGCCAAAAATCACGCAGGGCGGTCACATACGCACGGCGGGCCTGGTCCTTTTCCTGTTGTGCGATGTTCAGATCCGTAATGCCGATTTTGCCGATGACGTACCGATTCTTGGTGATCTCAAAGCGTTTTTGCCCGATTTCGTCGGCTTTGATGGCGACTTCCAGCTGTTGACGGGTAATGCGGAAGCGTGCTACGGCCAAGACAACCGCTTGCTCAAAATTCTGCTGCTCTTGCGTGATGTCAGTGTCGACTACCTTCTGGTTGGCGGCAGCCCGCTGAATTTCGGAGCGGGTACGACCCCAGTTCAGGATCGGAATCTGAAAGCCTACGCGTAACCGCTGTTGGTTCTGCGGATCGACGTACAAATCAGGCACGGTAGAGGCTTGTTGCGTCAAGCCATACGAAGCATAGACGTCAGCATTCAGGCCATTGTTCCCCCGCGCCTGCGCCACGTCGCGCTCAGCTTCCAGGATACGCCGCTGGAAGCCAATCACGTCCGGATGGTTGGTCTGCGCTTCGGCCAGCGCTGTCGCTTCGTTCACGTCGAACAGCGGAATTTCGATGGGCTCCGCCAATACGATGGATTCAATGCCGGTCAGCCCCAGGTAATTTGCAAGCGCCTGCTGCCCCACCCGCACGTCCAGCTCCGATTGCGTCACCTCCTGGTTCGAGCGCATCAGGCTCAGTTCCAGTTGCAACAGATCATTCTCGGCTATTTTCCCCAGGTTGAAACGCCCCTGCGCAATCTGAAAGAGCGTATCGCTGTTGGCTTTGTTCTTTCGGGCGATGTCGAGCGCAATTTGTGCCACCAGCAAATCGAAGTAGCGTGACGTTGCTTCGACCGCAATGTCTTCCATCTGGCTGGAGTACTGACGCTGTGCCTCCTGAAACCGTAAGGGTTCGATACGCCGGTCCCAACGCAACGGATTGAACTGAAATAAGGGTTGCAACAGGCCGATGCTCGCCGGGTTGGCGTTGTATCCCACCGTGTTCCGTTGGAAATTATCGACTCGCCCAATGGTCGATTGCAGAAACACCTGCCCTCCGGTCAGGCCAATGTTCTGGCTTAGGGAGAGTTGCAGCGACGAGTTGGAACGCGCCACCTTCCGGATTTCCAGATCGCCATCGGGTTGCTGCACCGGCTCAAACTGGTTGCTGAGGTCGGGTAGAGTGCCGCTCAGCGTAAGTTGCGGCAAGTAGTTCGACTGGTACGTGCGGTACTGCCAGTACTGGTTCAGGTAAAAGTTATCGTTGCGAAAGGAGGCCGGCGACTCGTTGCGCGCTAGTCGCACTACTTCCTCCAGCGTCAGGTACCGATCAATTTCCGGCGGATCGTTTTGGGGCTGAGCGATAAGAACGTGACTAAGAAAACATAGCAGAGGTGAAAGGAGGGAGAGTTTATTCATAGCGAAGAGAGGTGATCGGATCTTGTTGGGCCGCACGCCGGGCGGGAGCAATGCCAAAAATGAGGCCCACGGTCGCCGCTACGCCAAACGAAAGAATGACCGATGCCGGCGATACGATGGTAGGAATGTCGGCCACCGAAGCGATGGTGTAGGCCAGCACGATGCCCAGGATGACGCCGATCAACCCGCCAGAAAGCGAGATAAGTGTGGCTTCTACCAAAAATTGCAGGACGATGTCTTCTTTCCGCGCGCCCAGCGAAAGCCTCAGGCCGATCTCGCGAATCCGCTCCAGTACCGACGCCAGCATGATGTTCATGATGCCAATGCCTCCGACCAGCAGCGAAATGCCGGCAATGGCGCCGAGCACCAGGTTAAAAATGTCTTTGGTTCGCTGCTGTTGCTTCAGCAGCAGCTCGGGGATGGTAATTTCGTAGTCGATCACGTCGTAATGCCGCCGGGCTAACATGCGGGAAATGACCTCGGCGTAGGGCGTTAGCACGTCGGTATCGGCCACTTTCACTACCAGTCGGTCCAACTGGTGATAATTGGTAGCAGATTTTTGCTCCTGCGATTCGCCTCCCTGGCGGGCGGCCTTCTGCAACATGGCTTGTGTTACCAGCGCCCGGTTTTCGTAACGGATCAGCATCGTCTGAATGGGGATGTATACATCCATGTTGAAGTCGCGGATGCCCAGGCGCGAGACACTGTTGTTGGCCACCGTGCGTTCTTCCAGGACCCCAACAATGCGCATCCAGTGTGCGCCGCATTTGAGGTACTTCCCAACCGGATTGGTCTGGCTGAAAAATCGTGTCCGGATGCTTTTTCCAATGATGCAGACCTGTTCGCCGCGCTCCATCTGCCGCTCGTTAAACATGCTGCCCTCTTCCAGGCTAAAATTGTAGATGTCGAAATAATCGGGCGTGACGCCTACCACTTTGGTGGAACGCCGCATGCCACCGTGCACGACCGAAGTCTCCAGTTGGATTTCCGGACTTACGGCTTCGATTTCGGGCAGAATGTCTAGAATGCTCCGGGCATCGAGCAATGTGAGGCCCGGCGAAAATTTGCGCGGCTTGGCTACCTCCGTCGCGGTGACCTCCTCTTCTTCCTGCTCGACGACGGGGGCAATCACGATGTTGTTAACGCCCACTAGCTTGATCTGCTCCAGAATTTCCTGCTGCGCGCCTTTGCCCACCGCCATCATGGCAATGACAGCGGCCACCCCGAAAATGATGCCCAGGGCGGTCAGTCCCGCGCGCAATTTATTCGCCAGAATGGCTTCCAGCGCAATAAAAACATTAGCGAGGTAGCGCTGCCACATTAGTCTTCCGTTTTCGAAACCAGTTGCTTGTCTTCCAGCATCACCAGATTCGCTTTGTCGGCACCCTGTGGCTGCGACAGGTAGACCTGATCGTTCTCGGTCAGGCCCTGTTGGACTATGGCTTCGTTCTCGTTGGTCAGGCCAACCAACACCTGCTGGCGAACCAGGCCTATGGACGTTTTCTTGAAAACGTAACTAATGGAATCGCCCTGGCTGTGGAGGCACTCGAGCGGAATGTGCAGCACACCATCGTATTTTCCGGCAACGATCTGATTGCTGGTAGTCATGGCCGGACGCAGGGTGGTGTCCGACTCGTTGATCTCGATGGTCACCTCAAACACCTTAGCATCGGCGTTAGGACGCTGTTCCCCTACATTGGCGACACTGATAACTTTCCCAGTCAGCTTTTTATCCGGAAAAGCATCCAGTCCAATCCGGACCTTCTGCTGGTTCTGGATCTTGCGGATGTCGACTTCGTTTACGTACGTGCGGGAAATCATAGACGTCAGGTCTGGCAGGGTGGCTACTGTCGGGTCCCAGGCACCCACCGCCGATCCCACTTTCCGCTTCTCGCCATTCCACTCGCGTACGTAAATCACCATGCCCCCTTCCGGTGCGTGGATTGTAAACTCGCCCATCACACTCTTGAGCATATTCAGACTTCCCTGGACCTGATTCAGGCTAGCCTGCACTTCCTGCATTTTGGCGATCGCCTGATTGCGTTTGATGCGGTAGTTTTCACGTGCTTGTTCGTACTCACGCTGTGCCTTTTCTTTGCTGATTTCGGCCTGTCGAATGGTAGCTGGAGGTTCGTATTTGGACTGTTGCAGTTCCAGATCGCGCTCCTGCACGGCGAAGCGCAGATTTTCCACATTGTCGCGGGCTTCGCGCAATGTCAGGGAAGTATCGAGTCGTGTTTGGGTGTATTGCGCCTCAATTTTTTGGAGTTCGGTCTCGGCCTCGCGGATTTTGTTGCCGATTTCGGAGCGGTCCAGCGCTCCGATCTGATCTCCCTTTTTCACCACGGTTCCTTCGGGCACCAGTTGCTCGATCTTGGTATTCCAGATGCCGATGGCGCGCATGGCGGCCGGTCCCTGGATGTTCACCGAATTTTTAGCCTCCAGTTCGCCAGTGGCGGTGACCACAATTTCGAACTGGCCCTTGGTGACGGGTACCAGTACTTCACTTTCGGCCGAGGAGGTAGTGCGGGTCAGTAGCCAGATCAATCCCAAAAGGACGACCAGCCCGACTCCTCCCCAAAGGAACGGTTTTTTCATAGCTGTAAGAGAAACGATATTCGTCGCGGAGAAAGTATGAAATAACCCGCTGAAATTCAAATCGTTATTAGCAACCTTAAATCCGTTCGGCCACGATGTAGTCGGTCTTACGGTTGTTACTTTGGGTAATCATCTCGCCGAGAAAGCCCGCCAGGAACAGTTGCATCCCTGCGATGATGGCGACCAGCGATAAGAAGAAGATGGGTTGGTCGACCACCTCGCGTTTATGAACGCCGAGAAATTTCTCGAAACTCAGCCAGAACGCGATGGCGAAGCCGATCATAAAAAACAGGGTGCCCAACGAGCCGAAAAAGTGCATTGGGCGCTTTTTGAACCGCGTTACAAACATGACCGACAGCAGATCCAAAAAGCCGTAGACAAAGCGCTGCCAGCCGAATTTGGTGCTGCCGTACTTGCGGGCACGGTGTTCGACTACTTTTTCGCCGATGCGCCCAAACCCGTTCCATTTCGCGATGACGGGAATGTAGCGGTGCATTTCGCCGTACAGGTCGATGCTTTTGACTACCTGGTGCCGGTAGGCTTTCAAGCCACAGTTAAAGTCATGGAGCCGAATGCCTGACATCCAGCTTGTGACACGGTTGAAAAACTTGGACGGAACGGTTTTGGAGATGGGATCGTAACGCTTTTTCTTCCAGCCCGAAATCAGGTCGTACCCTTCTTTGCGGATCAGGCGGTACAACTCCGGAATTTCGTCGGGGCTGTCCTGCAAATCGGCATCCATCGTGATGACCACTTGCCCCTGTGCATGGTGAAAGCCCGTATCGAGCGCGGCCGATTTCCCGTAATTATGGTTAAGACGCAGCGCCCGAATCCGGGAATTTTCGCGGGCCAATTCCTGAATTACTGCCCAGGAGCGATCGTTGCTGCCGTCGTCAACAAGAATAGTTTCGTACGAAAAGCGGTTCTCCACCATGACCCGGTGGATCCAGGACGTTAGTTCAGGAAGAGACTCTTCTTCGTTGTATAGCGGTACGACAACCGAAATATCCAGCGTTTGATCCATTCAATGATTAACTAAAAAAAGGACGCTCCTTCTTCATGATGGCCGAGACAATGAGCGCAATGATGAGTCCGAAGATCACCATCATCAATATGCCCATAATGGCAATGCCCCCGGGCGAGGTGAAGACACCCGCAAAACTCATGGCTTGCTCAATCTCGGCATCGGACATACCCCGATCTTCCATTTGCGTAATTTGAAGATCACGAATTTTTTCCAGCGCCGTAGGGTCAATAAACTTAAAATAGACGTACGAAAAGACACTGGTAAACAGCCCGGCAATGACCGACACCATTACTCCCGTTTTGGTGCCCTCGCCGAAGCTCATAAAACCTCCGTGCTGCGTGCGGTAGTCGCGAACGGCCCAGAAAATGCCGCCGATCAGAATGGCCCAGCTAATCAGGCCTAGCGCGGTATTTTGTGCCAAACTAGTGAGTTGCAGCACAACGGAGTAGATGGCCATGATGATGCCGACGATAAGGCCATACCGTAAGCCTGTTTGGATAGGGGTAGGAGTAGCAGAGGTGGACATGAGTAAAGCAGTTTAAGGATAAGCGGAATTATTGCTTCCGAAAGATCATAGAAATAAGTGGAATTAAAAAAAAACCGTAAATGGCGTTTTTAACCACTTCGTCTCGGACCACTCCGCCTGCCCGGAGAGCACGGATGCCCTGCTGCATCGCTTCGAAGCTTTCGACGCCGAGCTTTTCCACGTGTTGTTCCCGCATGCTTTCCAGCCGTTCCAGCGAAAGCTGAATGTAATTCTCCAGTAAGTCAGGCGCTATGTATTGGGCTATGAGGTAAAGGCCCATGGCTGAAAGCGCCGTCAGGAGCGACCAGGAAATTCCGCCCATAAACAGCCCTTCCCACAGGTGCATGCGCCCGTCCGGCTGGTTGCGCCGAAACAAGATCATGCCCCCCACCAGCATGGCGAGAATGATGATGACGCGGCCCTCGCGAGCCGTCCAGAATGGGTTAATGCAAAACAGGGGCAAGAGGAGATAATACACGATGCAGGCGACACCCCCGGCCAATCCCATCAGCACAGCATACGTCGGCCACGTGTGTTTCATGGTTACTTTCACAAGGCTCACCTTTAGGCGGATTTTACATCCAGATGCTGTGCATCATGGTAGAAATGGGTCCCGCGCACCACCGCCAGCGGCTTTCCGCGTAGCGTCTTGCCCAGGAAAGGACTGTTCAACGACTGCGAAAACGCGTGGCGTGCTTCGTAAGTCCAGGTCCGCTTGGGATCGAATAAGGTTAGGTTGGCAGGTTGCCCCGGCGCGATTTCCACCGCAGGCATTTGCAAGATGCGCCGTGGAGCCAGGGCCAGCTTCTCAACCAATTGTTCTGCCGACAGGCCGCTGTGTTGCTGGGCAACCGCGTAGGCCGTTTCTAGGCCGGTAATACCGAAGTCTGCCAAGTCGAATTCCAGCTGTTTGGCTTCCGGATCGAGCGGTAGGTGATCACTGACAATCGCATCGATGGTTCCGTCGGCTAATCCTTCGCGCAGTGCCTGCACATCGTCCTGCGTGCGGAAGGGCGGGTTGACTTTGTAGTTCGTATCGAAATCCTGCAGCGCTGTATCATCGAAAGCGAGCTGATGCGCGGCCACATCGCATGTGACCTGCAAGCCTCGCTGTTTGGCTTCCCGAATCAGCGCGACCGACTGTGCCGAAGAAAGGGTTGAGAAGTGGAGACGCCCCCCGGTATACTCTAACAAACTCAGGTCGCGCGCCACCTGTGTATATTCAGCCAGCGGTGGAATGCCTTTCATACCCAACATGGTGCTTTGGATGCCTTCGTGCATAACGCCGTAGCGGGTCAACGCCTGATTTTCGGCCCGGTTGACCAGCAATCCGCCAAACTGTTTCAAATAAAGTAGAGCTTTTACCATCAGGTCGGCAGACTGTACCGGGCGCAGTCCATCGGTAAAGGCGACGGCACCGTGCCGATGCAAATCGATCATCTCGGTGATGATTTCCCCTTCGGTATTCACCGATAGTGCTCCCATGGGCCAGAGTTGGGCAGGGTACGCCTCCGAGCGGCTCCTGAGCGAGGTCAGCAGGTCTTTGGTCTGCACTACGGGCTGGGTATTGGGCAGCGTCACTACGGCCGTAAATCCACCCGCGGCGGCAGCCAGACAGGCCGACTCCACACTTTCGCGGTGTTCGCCTCCCGGCTCAGAAACGAGGCAACGCAGATCGACCCAGCCGGGCGAAAGCATACAGCCTGTTCCGTCCACCACTTGCGCAGCCGAAGGCCGTTCCGATCCGATGGAACGGATCTTCCCTTCTTCAATCAATACGTTGACGACTTGGTGGTGCAACGCCGCACCCGGCGCCAGGAGGGTAACGTCGGTAATCAGAAGACTCATTATTTCAGGATTTCCAGAACCGCAGCAAAAGTATTTCGGTCATCAAGAAGAACAAAGCCGCTAGCAGTGCATACTTCCAGAGCGGTAAACCTACGCTGCTCTCCTGAAAAGTAGCAACTACGTCGTTGCTGCTGCTGGTGTCAAAGATTTTCACACGAGGATTGTTGGCAAAGAGCTGGGTGAGCTCATCTACCGTCCAGAAATCGAGTACCGATTCTTGCTTTCCGTAATTCAAAGCCACGGTCTTTACGGCTTTTCCCTGCCAGAGTAGGTCGTAGAAACCAGCTGCAAATCCCAACCGGGGCAATTCCATTTGCAAATCACTGCCGCTCATGCGCTGCTGTGGAATCAGTTCGGCCTCTTCGCCGCGCAAAGTGAAGACTTGGTTCCCTACGTTCACGTTACCAACGCCTACCCGCACCAAGCCATCCTGGAAAGAGAAGGCCAAGGGCTCTGACTCACGCAGCGATAGCATCGCCATGCGGTACATAACGGGCACAAATAGCGAATGCCGAGGGAAATTTGTGTACGTGTCGGCCAAAGGCGTACCATACAAATACACTTTATCCTGATTAAAGGTGGAAAGAAAAGGTGCCCCGCTGCGGTAACGCAGCAAGACCTGCCCCCCGCGCCACGTCAGCACGTTGTTGGCGAAAGGCATGTCAGGATTGCGATCGGTAGAAGGCTCAAACACCCCCTCAAAAAAAGGAGCTTCTTGTTCAGGCGCAGCCAACGTATGGGCCGCGTCTGAGGCCGGAAGACTGACTTGTGCACCCTGCAACGTCGGTCCTCCTACCAAGGTCATAAGTTGATTATAACTCGCCACATTCGCGGTAGTGCCTGGAAATACTGCGAGCGAATGTCCCGCACTGACTGACTTTTGAATGGCTTCTGCCAAGGCCGCATCGATGGAGGCAAGCCCATCAAGTAGAATCAGGTCAGCGCGACCTAAAAAATCATAATCTACGTTGCCGGCATTGAAATCGCGCAAATTGAAGTACTGCTCGTTCTGGTAAACTTTGGACAGATACGGACGTGGGGCAGTGCCGATCCGGATGATGTTGATCTGGCGTGCGTTGCGCAACACAAAATAATATTGATTGTCAAACGTCACGGGGTAATCTTCAAAAGTCAGTCGACACCGTTTGGCTTCGTTGCCCGAAGTGCTGAAAGTCAGGGTCACCTCTTGGGTAGCATTGGAGGGAATCGAAACGGTGGCAGTGCTTACCTGAATGTCGTCAATTAACAATTTGATGGTCAGGCTTTCGGCACCGGTTTTACCGGCATTCGCCATCCGCACTTGTAACTGGTTGTTCTCTCCGGCACGGAAGAAAGGGTTTTCTAACCACACCGAATCAACATACACGTTGGCTATTTCCGGCGCCTGCAAGGGTACCAAATACAACTGTTGCGTAGAGTCGAGCGAGATCTGTTCAAGATCGCCTAATGTGCTCTTTTGGAAGTCTGAAAACCAGAATAGCTCTCCTCCCTCTGAATAGGCTGAAGTAGCGAAAGCGTTCTCCTGTCGCCGGGCGATGGCCTCTGCCTCCCGATAGGCATTGGCATAATCGGTTTCGGCAATGCGATCACGCACCTTTTCCCGCGTATTGAAATACTGGCCCTGCCCTTCGAAAGCATTTGTCATGAAGTGGATGGGCGTCGTGGCAGGATAAGAGTTAACCAACCGATCGGCCTGCTCCACCGCCAGGTTTAAGAGCGAGGTCTCTCCTTCTTCATTTTGTAGACTGTAGGAGTTGTCAAGCCAAATGCTCACAGGTTTTTGGCCGGGTTCGATTCCCAAGGCATTGCGTTGCAAAAAGGGCTGTGCAAAAGCAAGGACCAGAAAGACAATGAAAAGAATCCGCGCTAACAAGACGAGCAGGTGCTTCAGGCGGAGGTTCGAGTCCGTAGCCGATTTAACAGATTGCAGGAAGCGAACGTTAGTAAAAGCGACTTTCTTGGGCCGTTGAAAATTGAAGAGGTGGATGGCAATAGGAATGCCAACGGCCGCTAATGCATACAGAAACTGCGGATAAAGAAAGCTCATGGAAGCTCAAAACTACGAAATATAGAAGTGATTTCTGGAAAAACGATGAGTCTTCCGGTTTGAATATAAAAGTACGGGATGAAGCGGATAAAAGTATTGAAACTGAAAAGTTAACTCTATAACCTCAGCAGCTTCCAGGAAGAAGATAAAACCCTCTTGTGACATTCAAGAGAGCACGCCCTGCTAGGCGCTGCCGGGTTGGGGGGGGGGGGGGGGTGGCAAAAGGAAAACGCCCCGGAGAGATGATCTCCCGGGGCGTCTGAAGAAAAAAGA